>JAXIPH010000181.1:0-6099 GCA_045403035.1 Thermoleophilia bacterium
CGAGGGTGACCGATGCGGCCCTCACGCCGTGCGCCTCGAGCGCGGCGAGCACGGCCGGGATCGCCGCGCCGCCGTCGTGGGTGCGCGCGCGCAGGGTCCCGCCCTCGAGCCTCACCTCGGCGACCTCGCTCACCCGCTCGAGCGCCGCGGCCGCGCCGCCGTCCCCGGGATCGGCGAGCTCGACCAGGATCGTGTCGCCCTCGAGCGCGCTCTTGAGCTCGTCCGGCGTGCCCTCGACCACGACCCGGCCACGGTCGACGATCGCCAGGCGGGAGGCGAGCCGGTCGGCCTCCTCCAGGTAGTGGGTGGTCAGGAGGATCGTCATCAGGTCCTCCGCGGCGAGCCGCTCGATGTCGTTCCACAGGTCCGCGCGCGCCTCGGGGTCCAGCCCCGTCGTGGGCTCGTCGAGGAAGAGCACCCGCGGACGGTGCAGCAGGCCCATCGCCAGATCGAGGCGGCGCTGCATCCCGCCCGAGTCGGTCTTCGCCTGCCGGTCGGCGGCGTCGGTGAGCCCCAGGCGCTCGAGCGACTCCTCGACCCGCCTCCGCAGCTCGCGGCCGGTGATCCCGTAGAGCTCGCCCTGCAGCACGAGGTTCTCGCGCCCCGTCGCGCTCGGGTCGAGCCCGTGCCTCTGCCCGACCACGCCGATCGCGTGCCGCACGCGCACCGGGTCGGCCAGTACGTCGATGCCGGCCACGCGCGCGCTGCCTCCGTCCGGGCGGGCGAGGGTCGTCAGCACCCGGATCGTGGTGGACTTGCCCGCGCCGTTGGGCCCCAGGAGCCCGAAGATGGTGCCCGCCCGCACCGATAGGCTCATGCCATCGAGAGCTTTCACGTCGGGCGGATAGTTCTTCCTGAGATCGCTCGCTTCGATTGCCACCGGCATGTCGTCTCCTCTAGTATCCCTCAGAGCCTAAAGTATCTTAGGAGTCGAGTAATCTGAATGTCAAGACGCAAGCGAGAGGTGTTCGATCAGCTCATCGTCGAGGTGCGCCGCTCGCAGGCGGCCACCGACCGCTTCGATCAGGCGGTGGCCGACGCCATGGGGATCAACCGCACCGACATGCGCTGCCTCGACGTCATCGACATCGAGGGGCCCGTCCCGGCGGGACGGCTGGCCGAGGCGACCGGGCTGACGACCGGCGCGATCACGACGGTTCTGGACCGCCTCGAGCGGGCGGGCTATGCGCGCCGCGTGCGCGACACGTCGGACCGCCGGCGCGTGCTGGTCGAGCTGACGCCGGCGACCCGCGAGGGCGCGATGGCCTTCTACGCTCCGCACATCGCCCTCTCCGAACGGCTCTACCGGCGCTACACCGAGGACCAGCTCGAGCTCCTGCTCGGGTTCGTCCGCGAGGGACGCGAGTTCAACGAGGTCCAGGCGGCGCGGGTCGAGGCGGAGGGCCGGGCGGAGCGCCCCGCCTGATGCACGGGATGCCCGCGGTCGGGGCGCGGGCCTCCCGCCATCGCCTAGGCTCCCGGACGTGATCAAGGTCGTGATCGCCGGGGGCGGGATGGTTGGGATGACCCTCGCCCGCCTGCTCCGGTTGCGGGGGCTCGAGCCCGTCGTCATCGAGCGGATGCCCGCCGGCCACTACGTTCCGCGCGGCTACATGCTCGGCTTCCAGGGCTACGAGCCGCTGGAGGAGGTGGGGGTCTACGACGAGGTGCGCCGGGCGGGCCGGCCGATCGCCCCGCGGCCCGAGCAGCCGCCGGTGGCCGTGGCGGTGCGCTTCGGGGCGCTCATCGAGGCGCTCGAGCGCGACCTGCCGATCGTGAACGAGCACACGGTCGTCGAGTTGGTGCGCGAGCCGGACGGCCGCGTCGTGGGCGTCGTCGCGGAGGGTCCCGACGGGCGCACCACCTTCGAGGCGGACCTCGTGGTCGCCTGCGACGGCATGCGGTCGCCCACCCGCGAGATGGCCGGCCTCGAGGCGAACTACGCGGCGCTGCCCGAGGCGGCCCTCGGCTTCATGAGCCCCTCCGTCGCCGACACGTCGTTCGCGATGGCCTACCAGTCCGACGGCGGACACATCGGGATGCTCTCCTGGAACGAGGGCTCCGCCGGCTGGCGCAGCATGGACCTCGTCGGCGCCGAGGCGGCGCTCGCCCCCGGTGTCGAGGCGATCAGGGAGATGTGGGTGCGGCTGCTGCCCGAGTCGGCCTCGGCTGTCGCGGGCGTCACCTCGATCGAGCAGATCCGCTACTCCGAGCCCCAGCTCCTGGCGTGCCCGCGGTGGTGGACGCCCGGCGTGGTCATCATCGGCGACGCGGCCCACTTCTTCGGCCCCGAGACGGGCGTCAGCTCGGGCATCGGGCTCGGAGACGCGCACGCTCTCGCCGAGGCGATCGCCCAGAACCCCGACGATCCCGACGCGGCCTGCACCAGCTACGAGGTGTGGCGCGCCCCGGCGGTGCGGCCCTACGAGGCCAACGACCCGGGCCGGCAGCGGATCATGGTGGCCGGTCAGGTCCAGGCGCGACCCGAGGAGCGCTGGCCGCCCCCGGCGGCGTGAGCGAGCGCGAGGGACTCCTCCTCGCCGCCGCCCGGGCCGGCTCGCGGGCCGAGATCGCCGAGATCCGTCCCGCCATCGAGGCCCGGCTGGAGCAGGAGCCCGACGATCAGGACCTGGTCGCGGCGCGCGAGCGGCTCGACGCCCTGCGGGAGGCCCTGGAGGCGATCGGCCTCGACGAGCTTCCGCCCTCGACCGGGGCGCGTTAGAGCGGAAGCGGCCGGCGCGCGAGTGCCGGGAGCGCCTGCGCGGTCACCCACACCGGGGTGATCGGCTGCCCGCGCCGGTAGGCGAACGACCCGTCCGAGCGCTGGAGGCGCCGCAGGGCCGTCAGCGCCGCTCCGGGGTCACGGCCGGCGGCGACGAGGGCCTGGGCCACCCAGGCCGTGGACTGCGCGTCGGGCGGGGAGCCCTGCGTGAGCCCGTAGCCGCCCGGGTGCCGGAAGCGGGCGAGCGCCGCCACGCCGCGGCGCACCGGGCGCGATCGCGGCCCGCTGCCCGTGGCCACCAGGGCCTCGATCGCCGCGGCCGTGATGTTCGAGTCGGGCAGCCCGCCCAGGCCCCAGCCGCCGCCGCGCTGCTGGGCCCGCAGGATGGCGCGCCGCACCGAGGCTGGCACCGGCGCCCCGGCCGACCGCAGGGCGAGCGCGCCGAAGGCGGTCGCGTTGACGGTCGGCGGGATGCTCCCGTCGTCCCGGATCTGGCCGCGCACCCGCGCGACGAGGTCGACCCCGCCGTCGCGGCGCGGGTCCCCGCCGGCCGCCACCAGGCCAAGGATCGTGCGCTGGGCGTCGGTGGGCACCCGCGCCGACTGCGCGGACCGCGCCAGGCAGAGGCGGGCGCCTGCCGGGACCGGGGCGCGCACCGCGCGCAGGCCCATGGCCACCCAGGCGGTGAGCTCCGGGGAGGGCTCTCCGCCGGGCTCGGCGTAGCAGCCGTCCGGCGCCTGCCGGGAGGCGAGGTAGTCCACCGCGGCCTGGGTCGGCCCCGCGGCCGCGGGCACGGCGAGCGGGCCCGCGAGCGCGGCGGCGGTGAGCGCGGCCAGGGCGATGCGCCTCACGCGGGTTCCTCGCGCTCGGATCCGGGCGCCCAATGCCCCTCCAGCCGCACGGCATAGCGGTCGAGCAGGCGGATCGAGGCCGGGCCGATCACGGCCAGCACGAGCGCGGTGGCGATGGCGTGGGTGATGTCGAACGGGAGGGCCGCCGATTGCGTGACGACGAAGGTCTGCAGGCTCAGCTCGGGCCCGAAGGTCGCGAGCTGCCAGACGTTCATGCCGGCGCCGAACGCGAGCGCCGCGACGGCGCCCGCGGCGACGAGCGCCGCGCGGTTCCGCAGGACGGGGCCGAGGAGCCCGCCCGCCACCCCGATGAGCCCCCACAGCAGCATCTGCCAGGGGGTCCACGGGCCCTGCCCCAGGAAGGCGTTCGACAGCAGGGCCGTGGACGCCCCCACGGCCGCGCCGCTCGCCGGGCCCAGGCAGATCCCGGCCAGCAGGCAGACGGCGGTGACCGGCTTGGCCGAGGGGATCGGCACCAGCACCCGCCCGGCGGTGGCCAGGGCCGCAAGGGTCGCGGCGAGCGCGAGCGCGCGCGGGTCGAAGCGCCGGCGCTCGAACGCGAAGAGCCCCGCCGCCAGGAGGGCCAGGCCCGACAGCGCGAGGGCGCTCGCGACGCTCACGCCACGGCTCCGGCCTGGGCGACACCCGGAACGGGCTCGGGGTGGGCCCGCCCGTCGCGCAGCGCCACCGTGCGGTCGCAGGCAGCGGCGGCGAAGGCGCGGTCGTGCGTCGCCACCAGCGCCGCCGCGCCGCCGGCCACCCGCGCGCGCACGATCGCGGCCAGCTGCGCCCGCCGCCCGGGGTCCATGCCCCGCGTCGGCTCGTCCAGGAGCAGCACCAGGGGATCGGCCGCGAGGGCGGCCGCGAGGGCCACCCGCTCCCGCTCGCCCACCGAGAGGTCGCGCGGGTGCCTCGGGCCCGCATCCGGGAGGCCGAGCTCTTGCAGGAGGGCGGCGCCGCGGGCCCGGGCCCTCTCGTGCGGCACGCCGAGCGTCGTCAGCCCGAGGCCGGCCTCGTCGTCGGCCCGCTCGCACAGCAGGTGCCGCCCGGGATCCTGGGGCAGCAGGGCGAGCGTCGGGAAGCGCCGCTCGGGCGGGGTCTGGGTGACGTCCCGGTCGGCGAGAACGATGCGGCCCGCGGCGGCCCGGTCGAGCCCGGCCAGCAGGCGCATCAGGGTCGTCTTGCCCGAGCCGTTGGGGCCCACCAGGGCCACGGCCTCGCCTCGCCGCACGCCGAGGTCGACGCCGGACAGCACCGTCCGCCCGCCGCGCTCGGCCACCAGACCCGTGGCCGACAGCGCGAGGGCGCCCGGCACGCCCGGCACCGCGGGCCCCGGCGGGTCGTCGTCCGGGCGACCCGGCACGACCCGCCCTCCGGAGACGCTCAGCACGCGGTCGGCGATCGGCGCGATGCGGTCGATGCGGTGCTCGGAGACGATCACCGCGGCCCCGCGGTCGGCCACCGCCCGCAGGATCGACGCAAGGCGCTCGGCGCCCTCGTCGTCGAGCTGGCTGGTGGGCTCGTCGAGCAGCAGCAGAGCGGGGCCGGGAGCGAGGATCGCGGCCAGAGCGGCCCGCTGGCGCTCACCGGACGACAACTCCTCCAGGCGACGGCCGGCGAGATGGGCCGCGCCCACCTCCGCCAGCGCGGCCTCGGCCCGCGCGAGGATGCTCCCGGCCTCGAAACCGCGGGTCTGGAGGGAGAAGGCGACGTCGCGGGCCACCCGGGAGAAGATCCCCTGCGTCTCGGGCTCCTGGAAGAGGACGCCGATCCGGCTCGCGATCTCTGCGGGGCGGGCCCGGGCCAGGTCGAGCCCGGCGGCGCGCCCCGTGCCTCTCACGATTCCGCCGTGGAAGTGGGGAACGAGGCCCCCCAGCACGCGCAGGATGGTCGACTTGCCACCGCCCGAGGGCCCGGCCAGCAGGACGACCTCGCCCGACTCGACCGACAGGTCCACCCCGTCCAGGGTGGCCGCGCTCGCGCCCGGGTACGAGTAGCGCACGCCGCGCAGGCCGGCGCTCCCGGTCATGCCCGTCGCCTCAGGGTCCGGGCCCAGGCGAGCCCGGCGAGCGCCGTCACCGAGGCCACCGCGATCGGCCCGGTGCCCCAGGGGCTGCCGCTGCGCGGGTACCAGGTGAAGTCGAGGGTGCCGGCGATCCCCGCCGCGATGACGGCGCCCAGGGCGAGGAGGCCTCCGAGGGCGGCGCCCCGCTCCAGGGCCGTCAGGGGCCGCTCGGGCAGCGAGACGACGCGGCCGTGACCGAAGCCGCGGGCGGCGAGCGCCTCGCCCTGATCGAGGCCGCGCTCGAGGCTCGTCGCCAGCAACGGCAGGTAGAGCCGGGCCGCGCGCCGCACCGCCGCGGGCCCGCGGCCTCCGGCCGGGGCGATGCCGCGCAGGCGGGCGGCATCGCCGACGGCCCGGGCGTCGCGGCGCAGCAGGGGCAGCAGCCGCGCACCCAGGGCCACCAGAAGCGCGGAGTGGGGGGCGAGCCGCGTCGCTCGGGCGTGCAGGCGGTCGGGGTCGAG
>JAXIPH010000303.1:0-7218 GCA_045403035.1 Thermoleophilia bacterium
CGATCGCGCGCTCGCGCGCGGCCTCCTCGCGCGCCTGGTCGAGCGCGGTGTGCCAGTCCAGGATCAGGTGCGCGCGGCCCGAGACGCGGACCCGCGAGGGGTCGCGCAGCACGCCGCGCTGGCGCAGCGCCTCGAGCTCGCCGAGGAGCTCGCCCGGGTCGACCACCACGCCCGGGCCGATCAGGTTCACCGTGCCCGGGTTCAGGATGCCGGCGGGCACGATGTGCAGCACGGTGCGGTGCCCGTCGACGACGAGGGTGTGGCCGGCGTTGTTCCCGCCGTGGAAGCGCACCACCAGCTCGGCGCGCTTCGCGAGCCAGTCGACGATCTTGCCCTTGCCCTCGTCGCCCCACTGGGCGCCGACCGCGACGAGGGTCGTCACGGACCGAGTTCCACGAGCTGGGCCGAGATCATGTGCGGGAGGCTGCGCAGGCGCTCCATCACGGCGGCGGAGGGCGCGCTGTCGACGTTCACCAGCATGCAGGCCTCGCTGCGCTCCCGCACCAGCGCGAGCTGCATGCGCGAGATGTTGACGCCCTCCTCGCCCAGCACCGTGCCCACGTGCCCGACCACGCCGGGGCGGTCGTGGTTGTGCAGCAGGAGGGTCGGGCCCTCGGGGATCGCCTCGAGCATGAAGTCGTCGATGCGCACGATGCGCGGCTGCACGCCGTGGAAGACGGCGCCCGCCACCAGCCGCTCGAGGCAGCCCGAGACCCGGGTCGTGATCGCGCTCGCGAAGTCCGAGGAGCGGCTCGCCTTCGACTCGATCACCTTGATGCCGCGCTCCCGGGCGATCACCGGCGCGTTCACCATGTTGACCTGGTCCGTGACGGACTCGAGCACGCCGCACAGCACCGCCACCGTGATCGGCGCCACGTCGAGCGCCGCGGCGTCGCCCGAGTACTCGACCTCGATCGAGTCGATCTGCCCCGGGCAGAGCTGCCCCTGGAAGCGGCCGAGCTTGGTGGCGAGCTCGAGGTAGGGCCGCACGCGCCCGAGGGCCTCCTTCGAGATCGAGGGCACGTTGACCGCGTTGCCGATGATCCCCGAGAGCAGGTAGTCGCGGACCTGCTCCGCGATGGCGATCGAGACGTTCACCTGCGCCTGCTCCGTCGAGGCGCCGAGGTGCGGCGTGCAGATCACGCGCTCGTGGCCGAGCAGCGGGTGGTCCTTCGGCGGCGGCTCCTTCTCGAAGACGTCGAGGGCCGCGCCGCCGACCTGGCCCGACTCGAGCGCCTCGAGCAGCGCCCGCTCGTCGACGATCCCGCCGCGCGCCGCGTTCACGATCAGGACACCGCGCCGCATCTTCGCGAAGGCCTTGCGGTCGAGCAGCGCCGCGGTGTCCTTGGTCTTCGGGACGTGGAGCGTGATCGCGTCGGCGCGCGCGAAGAGCTCGTCCTGGCCGACGAGCTCGACCTCGAGGTTCGGGATCGCGCCCTCGGCCAGGTAGGGATCGTGGGCGATCACCTTCATCCCGAGGCCGCGCGCGCGGTCCGCGACGATGCGCCCGATGCGCCCGAGCCCGATCACGCCGAGCGTGCGGTGGTAGAGCTCCGTGCCCATGAAGCGGTTCTTCTCCCAGAGGCCCTGCCGCATGCTGGCGGTGGCCTGCGGGATGTGGCGCGCGAGCGAGACGAGCAGCGCGACGGCGTGCTCGGCGGTGGTGATGTTGTTGCCGTCGGGGGTGTTCATCACGACGATGCCGCGCGCGGTCGCGGCCGGGACGTCGACGTTGTCGACGCCGATCCCCGCCCGGCCGATCACCTGGAGCGCCTGCGCCGCCGCGATCACGTCGGCCGTCACCTTGGTGGCGCTGCGGATCACGAGCCCGTCGACGTCGGCGATCTCGGCGAGCAGGTCGCCCGGGGGGAGCCCCGGGCGGTAGGCGACCTGCATCCCGCGCGCGCGCTCGAGGATCTCGAGGCCCTGGGGGGCGAGCTCGTCGCTGACGAGGACCTTCGGCACGGGTCTCCGGAGCTGCCGCCGGTGCGGTCAGCGCGCTAACCGCCTGCCGGGCCTTGGGAAAGCGGGTGGAGCGGAACGAGTGTGCCGGACCCTCGCAGGGGTGTCAACGATCCCCGAACTCCTGGGGGAGAAGCGTCGAGCTGGCCTCGAACGCGGGCGCGGAACGGCGCCTGGCATCCGCACGGCGGACTCGCGAAGATCACTTCCCTGCCGGACACCCTCTACACCTGTCCGATGCACCCCGAGGTCCAGCAGCACCGCCCGGGCACCTGCCCGAAGTGCGGGATGGCGCTCGAGCCCGAGCGGCCGAGCGGCGACGACGAGGAGAACCCCGAGCTCGCGGTCTTCCGGCGGCGTTTCTGGCGGACGCTGCCGCTCACGGTCCTCGTCACCGTGCTAGCGATGTTCGGCCATCGGCTCGGGTGGTTCGACATGGCCACGCAGAGCTGGATCGAGCTCGTCCTGGCGCTGCCGGTCGTCCTGTGGGCGGGTGGGCCCTTCTTCGTGCGCGGCGTGCAGTCGGTCGCGAACCGCAGCCCCAACATGTGGACGCTGATCGGCCTGGGCACGGCCTCGGCCTTTGCGTACAGCGTCGTCGCGACCGTGGCTCCCGGCGTCTTCCCCGCCTCGTTCGTCTCGATGGGACGGGTGGCGGTCTACTTCGAGGCGGCGGTCGTCATCATCTCGTTGACGCTGTTCGGGCAGATCCTCGAGCTCGAGGCGCGCTCGCGGACCTCGGCCGCGATCAAGTCGCGGCTCGGCCTGGCGCCGAAGACCGCGCGCCGGATCGACGCCGACGGCAGCGAGCAGGACGTGCCCCTCACCTTTGTCCACGTGGGCGATGCGCTGCGCGTCCGGCCCGGCGAGAAGGTGCCGGTCGACGGCGTGGTCCTCGAGGGCCGGAGCGCGGTGGACGAATCGATGCTGACCGGCGAGCCGCTGCCCGTGATGAAGGGCCCCGGCGACGAGCTGATCGGGGCGACGCAGAACACCAGCGGAGCGCTGGTGATGCGCTCCGAGCGCGTGGGCGCCCAGACCGTGCTGGCGCAGATCGTGCAGATGGTCGTCCAGGCGCAGCGCTCCAAGGCGCCGATGCAGCGGCTGGCCGATCGGGTGGCGGGCTGGTTCGTGATGGCGGTCGTCGCGATCGCAGTGGCGACCTTCCTGGCGTGGGGTTGGTTCGGGCCCGAGCCGAGCTGGGCCCATGGCCTCATCAACGCGGTGGCCGTGCTCATCATCGCCTGCCCCTGCGCGCTGGGGCTCGCCACGCCCATGTCGATCATGGTCGCCACGGGCAAGGCCGCGACCCAGGGCGTGCTGTTCCGCGACGCCGCGGCGATCGAGCGCCTGCGCGAGATCGACACCCTGATCGTCGACAAGACCGGCACGCTCACCGAGGGCAAGCCCGCCTTCGACCGCGCCGTGCCCGTCCCGGGCGTTTCGGCCGACGAGGTGCTGCGGCTGGCGGCGAGCCTCGACCAGGGCAGCGAGCATCCGCTGGCCGATGCCATCGTGCGCGCCGCGCGCGAGCGCAACCTCTCCCTCGACAAGGCCGAGACCTTCGAGTCGGAGTCGGGAATCGGCGTGCGGGGTTGCGTGGCGGGGCGCCAGCTCGTCCTCGGCAACACGACGCTCATGCAGCAGGCCGGCGTGGCGGTGGACAGCTTGATCGCGCAGGCGGAAGCGCTGCGCTCCGACGGCGCCAGCGTGATGCACCTGGCCGTCGACGGCCGCCTGATCGGCCTGCTGGCCGTGTCGGACCCGATCAAGTCCAGCACCCCGGAGGCCATGGCCACGCTGAAGAAGGCCGGCGTCCGGGTGGTGATGGCCACGGGCGACGGGCTGACCACCGCCCGTGCGGTCGCGGGCCGCCTGGGCATCGACGAGGTGCACGGCGAGGTCGAGCCTGCCGACAAGGTGCAGCTCGTCGAACGACTCCAGAGGGAGGGCCGCATCGTCGCCATGGCCGGCGACGGCATCAACGACGCGCCGGCCCTGGTGCAGGCCGACGTGGGCGTGGCCATGGGCACGGGCACCGATGTGGCCATCCACAGCGCCCAGGTCACGCTGGTGAAGGGCGACCTGCGGGGCATCGCGCACGCCCGGGCGCTCTCGGAAGCCACCATCCGGAACATGAAGCAGAACCTGGGTTTCGCGTTCGTCTACAACGCGCTGGGCGTGCCGCTGGCCGCCGGGCTGCTCTATCCGTTCACCGGGTGGCTCTTGTCGCCCATGATCGCCGCCCTGGCCATGAGCCTCTCCTCGGCGTCCGTCATCGCCAACGCGCTGCGGCTGCGCGGGGCGAGCACGAGCTGACCGAGCGCGGGATCGAGGCGGCGCTGCCCGCCGGTGTCGCCGCGCTAGCCGGTCGGCTGCGCCTGGGGAAATCTCACGCAATGGCGCTCCGGCCCGTCCAGGGAGCGATGTCCATCCGGCCTGGCTCCGGATTGCCGCCGTTCGAGCGCGTCGTCGAGCTCTACGGGCCTGCCCTGCTGCGCTTCTGCGCCGCCCAGGCCGGGCCCGAGCGCGCCGACGACTGCTTCCAGGAGACGCTGCTGGCGGCGCTGCGGGCCTACGGCGGGGTGCGCGACCCGGGGGCGATCCGTTCCTGGCTCTTCTCGATCGCCGTCCGCAAGGCGATCGACCTCCACCGCGAGAAGGCACGGGCTCCGCGGCCCGCCCCGGACCTCGAGGCGTTGGCCGGCGCGGAGGAGCCGGTCCATCGCGACGAGGCGCTCTGGACGCGGGTGCGCAAGCTGCCGGACAAGCAACGCCGGGCGGTGACGCTTCGCTATCTCGCGGGTCTCTCCCACAAGGAGATCGCCCAGATCATGGAGACCACGGAGGCGGCGGCTCGGCGCAACGTCTTCGAAGGCCTGGCGCGCCTCCGAAAGGAGCTGCGGTCATGAGCCCTGCCGGCGCGTCGATCTCACACGAGCGGCCTGCGGGCCGTCCAAGAGACATGACCCCCCAGCATCGCGAGGACCTGGACTCCCTGGAAGGGCGGCTCCGCGAGCCCCCGGGGCCGGGCGCGGCCGCCTGGGCTCGGATGCGCCGGGAGCTGGCCGAGCGGGCGAGCGCGGCCGGGCTCGTCGACGTCGCGTTCGAGCGCCACGACTCTCCGCTCGGGTCGATCGTGCTCGGCGCGACGACGAAGGGACTGGTGCGCGTGGGACTTCCCGCCGAGGGCGAGGACGCCGTGCTGGCGGAGCTGGCCGAACGGATCTCTCCGAGGGTGCTGTGCTCCTCGCGGGAGTCCGTGACGCGCGCTCGCCGTCAGCTCGACGAATACTTTCAGGGGCGGCGGCGGCGCTTCGGCGTTCCGCTCGATTGGCAGCTCAGCCTGGGTTTCCGGCGCGAGGTCCTGCGTGCCACCGCGCGGATTCCGTACGGCCAGACGGCCTCGTATCGCGAGGTGGCGACCCGGGCCGGTAGTCCCGCCGCCTTCCGCGCGGCCGGCAGCGCCCTCGCGACGAATCCCCTGCCGATCCTCGTCCCCTGCCACCGCGTGCTGCCCGCGGGCGGTGGGCTCGGCGGCTACCGCGGCGGCGCCGAGGCCAAGGCGTTGCTGCTCGGCCTCGAGGGCGCAGCCTGAGACGCCCCGTGCGAGGAGGTGAACATGACTGGGACTTCGGGGTCGTCGAAGGGTTGCCTCCTGGTCTGTGCCGCGCTCTGGTTTGCGCCGGGCATGGCGACCGGCCAGACCGTCGCGGATCGCATCGACGATGCCGTCCTCACCGAGATGGCACGGCAAGGAGTCCCGGGCGTCGCGGTCGCCGTGGCGAAGAACGGGAGGGTCATCAAGGCCTCCGGCTACGGCCTGGCCAACGTCGAGCACCGTGTTCCCGTGGGTGCCGAGACGATCTTCCAGTCCGGCTCGCTCGGCAAGCAGTTCACGGCCGCGGCGGTCATGCTGTTGGTCGAAGACGGCAAGATTTCCCTGTCCGACGCGGTGGCGAAGTACCTGCCCGACGCGCCGCCGAGCTGGCGAGCCATCACCGTGTACCACCTTCTGACGCACACCTCGGGAATCCCCGATTACACGGCGGGGACGCTCGATCTGCGCCGCGACTACAGTGAGGACGAGCTGGCTCGACTCGCATTTGGACTCGAGCTCGAGTTTCCGGCGGGAGCGCGCTGGAACTACAGCAACACGGGCTACCTGCTGCTCGGCATCGTCATCCGCAAGGCCTCGGGGCGCTTCTACGCCGACATCCTGCGTGAGCGCGTCTTCGACCCGCTCGGAATGAAGACGGCGCGAGTCGTCAGCGAAGAGGACATCGTGCCGAACCGGGCAGCGGGCTATCGGCTCGTAAACGGCGAAGTGAAGAATCAAGAGTGGGTTGCGCCCCAGCTCAACACGACCGCGGACGGATCGCTCTACCTCTCCGTGCTCGATCTCGTCGCCTGGGAGAAGGGCCTGTCGGCCAGGGCGATCTTGAAGCCCGAGAGCTGGGCGAGGGTCTTCGAACCCGCGAAGCTGAACAGCGGGAAGACGTTTCCGTACGGATTCGGTTGGAGCCTCGATGAGGTCGCGGGCCAGAAGGTCCATCGACACGGCGGTGCCTGGCAGGGATTCAGGAGCTTCATCGCTCGCTACCTCGGCGACGGCCTGACGATCGTGGTCCTGGCCAACCTGGCCGAGGCCGACGCGGATCGGCTCGTCGAGGCGATCGCTGCCATCATGAACCCCGAGTGGGCGGTGCCCGAGCCTACGGCCCTTCCGGACCGCGAACCGCAGGTCACGGCTCGTCTCGAGGGTCTGCTCAGGGCGGCGGCCGGGGGACGGCTCGTTCCCGAGGAGCTGGCGTACGTCCGGGCCGGGTTCTTCCCGGAAGTCGCGCAGGCGTATGCGGAGTTGCTCCGCGATCTCGGCGAACCAACGCGCGTCGATCTGGTCGAGCGCCGCGAGCTCGGCGACGACCGCATCTATGGATACGAGGTCGCGTTCGGGGAGAGGAAGGTCCGCGCAAGGCTCGGCCTCGCGCCGGATGACAAGATCTCGATGCTCGAGATTCGCCCGGAATGACGCCCGATCGCCGGTGGACGGACGAGTGTCCCCGGCCGCGGGGGTCGATCGGCTGCGCGGGGTAGGGGCGGGCGTGGACGTCGGCCGGGGGGCTGCGCGCTAGGCTCGGTCGTGGTGAGCCCTGGCATGGCGAGCGCCCTCCCCGACCCGCTCCCGATCCGACCCCGCGGTGCCCTCGCGGCCACGGTGCGCGTGCCGGGCTCGAAGAGCCTCACGAACCGGGC
>JAXIPH010000215.1:0-9375 GCA_045403035.1 Thermoleophilia bacterium
GCCCCCGACCGCCAGGATCTTGCCGTCGGGCAGGATGACCCCGTTCACGTTGCGACGGCTCTGCGGCAGGGGCGCCTTGAAGCTCCACCCGGCCGACGGGGTGGCGGCGTCGAACTGCTCCGTCGTGGCGGTCGAGCTGTCAGCGGTGTTGTTGGCGCCACCGATCAGGAGCACCTTGGTCGAGCCCGCGGGCGGCCCCGGCAGCAGCACACCCGCGCCGTAGCCGTAGTCGCGGTTGATCTGCACGTCGGGGATGTCCGTGAACGACCAGTTGGACGGGTTGAGGATCGCCGTGTCCACGTGACGTGGTCCTGCCAGGATCACCCGCCCGTCGGGCAGGACGTACCAATGGGGGTAGTAGTCGATGTCGCGGTTCGCCACGACCTGCACGGTGCCCGGGCCATGGCCGTCGGCGGCCGGCGTGTAGACCTCGAGGTCGCGGTTGTTGGCGGCCGACCCGTCCTCGTCCCACCCCGCGCTGATGAGGACCCGGCCGTCCGCGAGCTTGGTCGCCGTGGGGTACCAGCGCCCGTGCTGCATGTTGGGGCCCTGGGTCCAGGTCTCGGTCGCCGGGTCGAAGAGCCAGATCTCGTTGAGGCCCTTGAACGAACCCCCGGGGGTGCCCGGGGCGGTCTGGTACTGGAGGTTGCCCCCCACCACCAGCACCCGGCCGTCGGCCAGGAGGACCTGGCCGCCGCACCAGATGTTGGAGGGCACGTCGCGGCGCACGCCGGTCTGGGTGACCGGGTCCCACACCTCGACCCTGGCCAGATCCTCTTCGCCGAAGTCCGGGTTGTTGTAGAAGAACAGGATCTTCCCGTTGGGCATCAGCGTGGTGTGGATGGCCACCACGTCGAGCCCGATCGGCCCGCTCCACTGGCCCACCTGCGAGGTCGGCCCGGTGGCATGCGAGCGCTTGAGCGAGGCGCGCGCCCGCCGGACCTTCTTCAGGAAGCTCTTGCGGAGGGTGCCCCGGGGCGTGCACACCTCACGGCGGCTCTGCAGGCGAGAGCGGGCGTGCTCGGCCGCATGGCGCGCGCCGATGTTGCGGCGCTCCACCCTGCGGATCCTCGCCTCCGCCTTGGGGGAGTAGGTGGCGCAGGTCTTGGCCGCCGCGCGGAGCGACGCCGCCGAGTACGCGCCCACGCCCTTGTGCCCCGCGTGGCCGAGCGCCGTCGCCGGGATCAGGCCGAGGACGATGATGGATACTGCGATCGGCCAGAAGCGCATGGGCGGCTTTCCGTACAGGCGGTCTTAGTCGGCCGACACTAAGTCAGCCCCCCCGTGGCGATGAACTCGTCGGGGGTCCAGTGGGAACCGCCGGGCGGTTAGTTCGCGCCCGTTGGGCTTACGGTAGGCAGGACGTTCGCGTCTCTGGCCCCGGCGGGGGGAGAAGCCGATGACCGCCACCGTCTCGCCCATCCGGGCCGCCCGAGACCGATCATCGCCCCAGGCTCCCCCTTCGGCTCCTCCGAGTCTGTCCATACGGGGGGTGACCAGGCCGGGGCGGTTGTGTGGAATCGCCCTGTGATTTACGTCCACGACGAACTCGAAGAGGCCACACCTTGAGCACCCTTCCGCTTGAGGGCAGGAGCACGCAGCACAGCACGGCCGTCCGGTTCGGGGCGCAGTCGTGGATCGCGCGCACCCCCGCCCTTGTCATCTGGGACGCCCTGATCGCGCTCGCTCTGTTCGCGGTCACGGTCCCTCTCGCCGGCAGCCCGCTCTTCGACGAGCGCTGGCAGGCCGACGGCGTGGGCGCGCTGAGCGCCCCCGCGATCGCCTTCGCGGCCATCGCCCCGCTGGTGCTGGCCGTGACCGGCGGCTACGACACCCGGCAGAGCCCGCTCGGGTTCGGCCGGCTGCCCCGCCTCCTGATGGCGTCGGGCATCACCGCCTGGATCGTGTGGACCATCGGCGCCATCGCGGGCTGGTCGTTCGACGTCGGGCAGATCACGATCGTCGCCCTCCTCGTGCCGTTCGCGTGGCTCGCGGGCCGGCGGCTTCCCGAGGCCGCGCGTCGCCGTCGCCCCCCGCGGGTCCTGATCGTGGGCTCGGGCCAGGTGGCCCGCCACGTGGCCGACCTCGCCCTGCGCCACCCGGAGCGCGGCCTCTCGGTCGTCGGGTGCGTGGACGACGAGGCGATGTCGATCGACGGCATCGACCCGCCGCTGCTCGGCCGCATGGAGGATCTCTCCACCGTGCTGCAGGAGCAGGCCATCGACCGGGTGATCGTCTCCTTCTCCCTCAACTCCGACGGCCAGATCCTGCGCGTCCTGCGCGAGTGCGACTCGCACGGCGTGGACGTGGACGTGGTCCCGCGGCTGTTCGACCTGCTGGGGCCCTCGCCCGAGGTGGGATCGCTCGGCGGCCTGGGGCTGCTGACCGTCCGCCGTAAGGGGCAGGCGCGGCTTCCCAACGCGGCCAAGCGCGCCCTCGACGTCGCGGTCTCGGCCGTCATGCTCACGCTGACCGCGCCGATCATGCTCGCGGTCGCCATCGCCATCCGCCTCGACGACGGCAAGCCGGTGCTCTTCCGGCAGACCCGCATCGGCCGCAACGGCCGGCCGTTCGAGATCCTCAAGTTTCGCACCATGACCCAGGGCGCCGACAAGCAGCAGGCCAGCGAGCTCATCGCCGAGGGCCCCGACGCCATCGCGGCGGTCGCGGACGCCATGAAGCGCCAGTCCGACGCCTGGATCACTCCGGTGGGCCACTTCCTGCGGCGCACGAGCCTCGACGAGCTCCCCCAGCTCTGGAACGTGCTGCGGGGCGACATGAGCCTGGTGGGACCGCGCCCGCTGCGCCAGTACGAGGTGGACGCGCTGACCGACTGGGAGATCACGCGCCAGGAGGTCCGGCCGGGCATCACGGGGCTGTGGCAGATCCTGGGACGCAGCGACATCCGCTGGAACGAGCGGATGCAGCTCGACTACTCCTACGTCCGGCATTGGAGCTTCGTGAAGGACGTCGCGATCCTCGCCCGTACCGCGGCGGTGGTCCTGGCCCGCAAGGGAGCGGTCTGAGCGCACCGAGGGACTTCCGCCGGTAGCCTCAGCGGCGCCACCACGAAGGGTGGCGCCGCCTTTCAACCGTCACCGATGACACTCAACTCCCCCGCCACCACGTCCGATGCTGCCAAGGTGGGATCCGACTCTCCAAGGGTGGCCATCGCCCATGACTGGCTGGTGCGCTACGCCGGGTCGGAGCGGTGCGTCGAAGAGCTCCTCCTGGCCTTCCCGGGCTCCGAGGTCCTCACCACGCTGGTGCGTCCGTCGCACCTCCCGCAGCAGCTCCGGGGGGCGCGGCCCTCGCTGCTGCAGCGGATTCCGGGGGCGGCCTCCCACCACGAGTGGTTCCTGCCGCTGATGCCCCTGGCCTGGCGCCTCATGCCTGGGCCGACCGGCGTGGAGGCGGTGGTCTCGAGCAGCCACGCCTGCGCGAAGGCCGTCCGCCTCGAGCCCGGCGTCCCCCACCTCTGCTACTGCCACACGCCGATGCGCTACGCCTGGGACTTCGAGGCCGAGCAGGAGCGCTTCCCGCGCGGCTCGCGCACCGTGGCCCGCGGCCTGATGGCGGGGTTCCGGCGCTGGGACCGCTCGACGGCGAGCAACGTGACGCGCTTCATGGCCAACTCGCGCGCGGTGGCCGACCGCATCCGGCGCTTCTACGGGCGTGAGGCCCAGGTGGTGCCGCCCCCGGTGCGCACCGACTTCTTCACCCCGGGCGAGGAGCGCGAGGACGGCTTCCTGTACGTCGGCCGCCTGACCGGCTACAAGCGCCCGGACCTGGTGGTCGAGGCCTTCCGCGACCTCCCCTACCGCCTCACCGTGGTGGGCAGCGGGTCGATGCTGCCGGCCCTGCGCGCCACGGCCCCGTCCAACGTGGAGTTCCGCGAGAGCGTGGACGACGACGAGCTGCGCTCGCTCTATCGCCGCTCGCGCGCAATGGTGTACCCCGTGGACGAGGATTTCGGCATCGTGATGGCCGAGGCGCAGGCCTGTGGCACGCCGGTGATCTCGATCGACGCCGGCGGGGCGCTCGACATCGTCGACGACGGGCGCACCGGCTGGCTCATGACGGGCCGCGGGGTCGACGACCTGCGCGAGCTCGTGCGCCGCGCGGCGCAGGAGCCGCTCGACCCCGGCGAGATCCGGGCCGGTGCCGAGCGCTTCTCGTCGGCCGCCTACCGCAACACCGTTCGCGCGGCGGTGACCGACATGATCGACGACCCCCGTCCGGTCTAGGGTCCCCTGATGCGCCGCCCCCGAGCCTTCGGTGCGCACGGTCGCGCCAACCCACTGCCCCGGCCCCCCGGGGTCACGCGGATCGTGGCGGCCGGCGACTCCAAGCCGCCCGTGCAGCGCGACGTCTTCCGCCTGGCCGAGGCCTGCTCTCCCGACGCGGCCCTCTTCACGGGCGACGCGGCCTACGCCGGGACGTCCGACTCGCTGCGCAAGCGCATGCTGCGCGCCTGGCGGCGCGACTGGGGCGGTCTGTGGGAGCGCCTCTACGCGGTGCCCGGCAACCACGACTTCGACAGCCCGCGCGGGGTCGAGCTGTGGCGCGACACCGTCCCGTCGCGCACGCCCTGCCCCCCCTACTCGGAGGGCCGGGGCTTCCTGGTCCGCGTGGGACCGATCCTGGCCGTGGGCCTCGACACGAGCTCGGGAATGGTCGACGCCCTGCAGCGCGAGTGGCTGGCCGCCGCGCTCACCCGCTCGCGAGCTCCCCACCGGGTGGCCGTGTACCATGAGCCCGCGTTCACCTGGGGCCTTCACAAGGGCCACGCGCTCGACGCGTTGCCCGACGAGCGCGACCGTCTCTGGGGCACCCTGGAGGCCGGGGGCGTGGGCCTGGTGCTGAACGGCCATGAGCATGCGTACGCGCGCACCGAGATCCGGCGCGTGACCTCCATCCAGCAGATCATCACCGGCGGGGCGGGCGGCCCTCTCTACGAGACGTCCGGCCCCGAGTTCGACGTCTTCCTTCCCGAGCACCACCTCGTGGTCCTCGACGCCGATCAGTCCCGCATCGTCCTGCGGGCGCTCGACCTCTCCGGAGAGATCATGGACGAGATCGAAATCGCCGCCACGAGCTTGTCAACCGCGACGGAGGTCGCCACGTGAACCGTCCATTCGAGCGGATCCCCCGCTGGCTTCGCCTCACTCCGCTCCAATGGGCCGTCGTGATCGGCGCGGCCGTCCTGGCCGCCCTCGTCGGCTTCTTCTTCCAGAGCCAGAAGGAGGACACCTACGCGGCCACGGCCAAGGTGCTCTTCCGCAACGCCGAGCTCGACCCTGGCTCGTCGGTCTTCACGGGAAGCGGCGAGCCCGAGCGCGACGCCGCGACCAACGTGAGGCTGATCGTCTCGAACTCCATGGCGGCGCGCGTGGCCGAGGTGGCCGGCATCCCGGCCGATCGGTCCGCTGAGCTGCTGGGGCAGGTCAGCGTGGGCTCCGCGGGCAACACGAACATCGCCGACATCACGGTCAACGACGCGGACCCCGAGCGGGCGGCGGTGCTGGCCAACGCCTGGGCCGAGCAGTTCGCCCTGAGCCGCAAGGAGGCCGACCAGGGCACGGTGCAGGAGGCGATCGACGACCTCGAGACCCAGATCGACGGACTCCAGGACAGCGGCGCCTCGACGGAGGAGATCTCCGGCCTGCGCTCCCGGCTGAGCGAGCTCAGCCAGATCCGGGCGCTCCAGACCGGCAACGTCGAGATCCTCGACCGTGCCACCACGCCGACCACCGTCAGCCAGTCGAGCCCCAAGCAGGTGGCGCTGGGCGTGGGGCTCCTGCAGGGCCTGCTTGGCCTGGGCCTGATGGCCGGCTACCGCCGCCTGCGCGACCCGGTCGATGGCGCCGACGACCTCCTGGCGCTGAACCTGCCCGTGCTGGCCGAGCTGCCGCGCGTGCGCCGGGTGCCCATCGCCCGGGGCGCCCGCTCGGCCGAGGGTTTCGACTCCGGCCTGCGCCTGCTGCTGGGGAACCTGAAGTTCGTGGCCACTCCGGGCACCGGGGCCACCGTGGTGGCGATCCAGAGCACACGTCCCAGCGAGGGCAAGAGCACGATCGCCTTCCACCTGGCCCGCGTCGCCGCGCGAAGCGGCTCCAGCGTGTGCCTGATCGACGCCGACCTGCGCTTCCGCACGATCACCCGCGGCGTGGGCGAGCCCCACGGCGTGGGGCTCTCCAACCTGCTCTCGTCCCTCTCCGCGGCGAGCCCGGGCGAGGTGGGCCTGCGGATCGACGAGGCCCTGACCTCTGTTGAGGGCTTCGACCTGCTCGCCGCCGGGCCCCCGCCCCCCAACCCGGGTGACCTGGCCGTGCGCGAGGTGGTCCCGTACATCATCGAGACCCTGCGCCACCGCTACGACCTGGTGATCATCGACTCCCCGCCCTTCCTGGGCCTCCCGGACGCGGCCCGCTTCCTGCAGGCCGCCGACAGCGTGGTCATCGTCGTGCGGCGACGGGCCGCCCGCCTCTACCAGGTGCGCCGCCTGATCGACCGGATGAAGGTGCTGGGCGCCAAGCCCGTGGGCACAGTGCTCAACATGTCCGCTCCGCGGGACGAGGACCTGGCCTACGGCTACCCGGAGCTGGGCCCGCAGGTGTTCGAGGATCCCGTCGCGCCCGAGCAACCGCCCAGTGGGGGCGGCGGCGGAAGGCGCTCGAAGAGCTCCGGCGAGTCCGTCACCACGCGGACCCGGCGCGTCATCGGGCGCCGCGCCAAGAAGGACGAGGCTCCCGCCCGCGCCGTCGGGCCCGGCGCGCCGCCGCCGGCCCCCGACGCGGCCCCGCAGGCAGTCCCTGCCGAGGCCCCGCCGGCCCCATCGGCGTCCGCCGCGGAGGCCGCCACGACGATCGCCCCGAGCGCGCCCGAGGGCGCCGGGGCGCAGGCGCCGCCCGAGCCCGACTCCTGGGCCGAGCTGCGCGAGTGGACCGAGGGCCAGCCCGAGGGCGGGGCGCGCCCCGAGGGCGAGGCGCGCCCCGAGGACGGCGGTCCCCCCGCATCCGAGAAGCCCGCGGCCGGTGACGGCGACGACAACGGGAGGCGCCGCACCAAGCGTCCGTCCGGAGAGAAGCCACCGACGCAGTCCAGGCGGTAGCACGCGTGGCAGACTCGCCCCTCGGGGGTCACCGGCTCCACACGATCCGGGAGCAGGCGGCCACGGTCGCCATCGGGCTGGCGATGGTCGGCTCGGTGATCTTCACGAGCCGTCTGGCGAACAGCTGGTCGTGGTCGTACGCCCTGACCCTCGTGATGCTGATGGTCGGCATCGCCGTATACCTGTCGCGCCCCGGCATCGCCATCGCGGCGATCCTGCTGCCCTTCGCCGTGCTGGACGAGGGCACGCCCGACGTCATCCCGGCCCTCCGGAGCCTGGGCGACACGCTCTACGCGGACTACTCGGGGGGCTTCCTCGCGCCACGCGACGTCCTGCTGGGTCTGGCTGCGCTGGCCGCTGCCGCCTGGTTCCCCGCGGCACCCGACCGCAGCCGGCGTCTGTTCGGGCGCGTGACGTGGGTGATGATCGCCGTCGGCGGCTGCCTCCTGGGCGGGATGGTGGTGGGCCTGTACGCCCTGCACGGCCCCGGCGGGACCCTCCAGGGCCTGCGGCCGTTCTACGACTGCGTGCTCGCGGCCTTCGTGGTGTGGAGGGTGCTGCGCTCGATGCCCCGCGCCCGCGCCGAGCGGGTGATCCTCAACGCCAGCCTGGTGGTGGGCGGGATCCTCCTCCTCATCGCCGTCCTGCGTGTGGCGGGCCTGGCGGGCACCCCGGTCGAGATCGAAGGCGTCTCGATCACGTTCTTCGACGCGGCCAGCCCGTACGTGCTGCTGTGCTGCACGGGGATCTGGGCCGCGGCGTTCACGGAGCGACGGGTCGCCGGAGGGCTGTGGATCCTGCTCGGTCTGCTGGTGATCGCCGGGTTGATCGCGGCCATCGCCTCCCAGCGCCGGGCGATCCTGGTGGGCTTCGCGGCCAGCGCCCTCGCCCTGCTGGTCTTCAACGCGGTCCGCCGGCGCGGCGGGGTGGTGCGCTCGGTGCGCATCCTCGCGGCGGTCATGGGAACGCTCGCCATCACCCTGGTCCTCGTGAGCATCGCGGTGCCGGGCGCCCGCGACCTCCTGGTCGAGCGGACGACCACCGCGCTGTCGGCGGCGGAGGAGTCGAGCTCCAGCGACTCCTCGCTCCAGTACCGCGTGGACGAGTCGAGCGCGGTCTATGCCCTGGCGGGGCGGAACCTGTGGAACGGCATCGGGCCGACGGCCGGGTTCATTCCGATCAACAGTGTCTTCCTTCCGACCGATGGGACCTATACGCACAACACCTACTATGCGCTGCCGCTTCGCTATGGCATTTGGGGGATCCTCGGCCTGATCGTCCTCGTGCTGGGCCTCGTGCTGCGCGTCGGGCGGGGCCTCTTCCGCGACCCGCCCAAGATGGCGTGGGTGCTCGGGGCCTCGATCCTGGCGCTGCTGCCGGCCATCGCGACGGCCGCCTTCCTCACCCAGACCGCGCGCTGGGGCATCGTGCTCGGCGGGATCGTGGGCGCCTTCGACGCGCTCACCGACCCGCCCGAGGAGACCGCGGAGGCGGCGGAGTGAGCTCGTCGATCCCGGCCGCAGGGCCGCCCACGTCCGAGGAGGCGAGCGACCCGGCCGGGCGCCCGGCGCACAGGCTCCCCGACCTCGGAAAGGTCAGCGACCGGCGGGCGGCAGGGGTGGCGGCGGCCGACCTCGCGGCCCGCGTGGCCACGGTCGCGCTGGGCGTCTTCACCACCGCGCTGCTGGCCCGGCACCTCGGGGCCTCCGGCTTCGCCGCGTTCAACTACGCCATCGCCTGGGGCCTGCTGTTCGCGCCGCTGACCGACTTCGGCCTGCGGCAGGCGGCGGTCAACCGGCTCTCGGTGCGGGAGGTCTCCCCCTCCGAGATCGCCGGCTCGCTCCTGATGCTGCGCGCGATCATGGCCGTCGTCTTCGGTACCGTCGCCGCGGTCCTCGCGGTGGCGACCGCGCCGGACTCCACGGTGGCGATCGGCTCGTTGATCGTCTGCGTCGGCATGATCGTGAGCGTGCCGAGCGCCCTGGCGGCGGTCGTGCAGACGGCCATGAAGCCGGGCTGGACCATCATCAACAACGCCTCGAGCTCGCTCGCGTGGACGGTCGTCTGCCTCACCATGATCGCGTTCGACGCGGGCCCGGTGCTGCTCGTGGCGGGCATCACCGCGGCGGGGCTGTTCTCGTCGCTCGTCCAGGCGTGGCTGGCCAAGAAGCTCACGGCCATCGGCAGACCGACCCGCGCCGCGCTCTCGTCCCTCCTTCGCCTCAGCGTCCCGCTGGGCCTGGGAGATCGGAAGAGCGTCG
>JAXIPH010000053.1:0-7576 GCA_045403035.1 Thermoleophilia bacterium
GCCTGGCGCGTCGACGGGTGGGGTCATCCGCGTGGCGCCCGTGTCCCGCGCCGCGGCGGCGGCGGACCGGACGGCGGGGAGGGAGACCGGGTTCACGCGGGCGCCGGCGGCCCCGGAGGGGCCCCTCGCGATGATGACCGGCTCGGGGGCGGCGTCGAAGGCGGTGCCCGCCGGCAGCCGGCTCCAGGCGAAGGCCGTCAGGGAGGGCTGCCGCGTGAGCGGCACGGCGGCGACATGCTCGAGCGCGGAGGCCGAGACGTCGCCGCTCGTCTCGACCACGGCGCGGAGCCCCTCGACGCTCGCCGAGGCGGCCCCGAGCTTGCCCGCCAGGTCGCTCACGACCAGCCCCACGACCTCGCTCCGCCTCTGGCGCGCGTCGTCGCGCTCGGCACTCAGGGAAGCGAAGGTCGCGAGCGCGGTCGCGCCCAGGATCGCCGCAATCGTGGCGACGCCGAGCCATCTGAGGGGGCGCTGTCTCACCCGATCTCCGAGTCTGGGCAGAGCTGGGCGAGCGGCAGTCTGGCAGGCTCGGCGGCCGCCTATCCTGCGCCGTTGTGCTCATCCTGCTGGACATCGACGGCACCCTGCTGCACGGCAGCCCCCGTGCCCACGCCGAGGCGCTCGTCGGCGCCATGGTCGAGGTCCACGGGATTTCTCTCGGGATCGGGGACGTGGCGGCGATCCGGCCGGGCGGGCGCACCGACCGGGAGATCGTGCGCCTCGTGCTGAGCGCTGCCGGGACGGGGCGAGCGGAGGTCGACCGGGGCATGGAGGCGGTCATGGCGGGCGCCGCCACCCGCTATCCGGCCGCTCAGGCCGATTCGCCCCCACGGGCCGCTCCTGACGCCGCACTCGCCCTGGAGCGCCTCGCCCGGGCCGGGGTCACGCTCGCGCTGCTCACGGGGAACCTGGAGCCCATCGCGCGGGCGAAGATGGCGCACGTGGGCCTCGCCGGCTTCTTCCCGGCCGGCGAGGGCGCGTTCGGCTCCGACCACGAGCGGCGCGACGAGCTGGTGCCCGTCGCGATCGCCCGCGCGCGGGCGGCGTCCCGCTGCGCCGAGCCGGCCGTCGTGGTCGGCGACACGCCCCGCGACGTGGCCTGCGCGCGCGCCGGAGGCGCCCGCTGCGTCGCGGTGACCACCGGGCCCCACCCCGCCGCGGAGCTCGCCGACGCCGACGCCGTGGTGAGCGACCTCTCCGCGGCCGCCGACGTCATCCTCGGCTGGAGGGCAGGGGGCTACCCGTCGAGCGCCCGCCGCGCGCGGTCGAAGACCCGGGCCTCGCAGTCCGTCCGCCGCCGCAGCACCCGCTGGACCGGCTCGCCCGCGATCCGCCCGGTCACCACGATGCGGGATGTGGAGTCGGGGATCGGCCTGCAGCCCTCCGAGTCGACGCTCTCGCGGAGGGCGGCGATGATCCCCGCGCAGGCGTCGCGGTCGGCGATCTCGCAATCCAGGCGCAGCCGGAGTGCCCCGGCCTCCCCGGCGGCGAGCGAGACCTCGAGCCGGTTGGGCGGGATCGTGCTGCGGGGCTCGGGGCCCCCGCAGCCGGCCAACGCTCCGAGCAGCGCCACCGCGGCCATCGCCCATGCGACCGGGATCGCGCCGGGGCGGACGGTCCTCAGGGCACCTCCCGCGCCGCGAGGAAGCTGGTCTGGCCCGGCCCGGCCCCGTCGGGCCCGTAGGCCAGCACGACCACGTCCCGCGAGCTCAGGCCGGCCACCTCGCGCGCGCGGCTCAGCATCAGCGCGGCCAGCGCCTCCCCCGAGTGGGGGCGGGGCGGAAGCCGGCCCGAGATGACCCCCCACTCCAGGGCGAGCTGCCGCCGCACGCGCTCGTCCTCGGAGAGGGCGATGACGGGTCGCCGCGGCCGGTACTTCGCCGCGGCGCGGGCGGAGCCGCCGCTGATGGTGGTGACCACGATCGCGACCGCGTCCACCTGCTGGGCCAGGTGGACCGCCGACTGCATCACCGCCTCGGCCCGCCCCGAGGTCGTCGAGCTGAGGGTGAGCGAGAGGAGGGCGCCGCTCTCGGCCTCGACCGCGATCTCGTCCATCGCGGCGACCGCCTCGACGGGGTAGCGCCCCACCGTGGTCTCGGCCGAGAGCATCAACGCGGAGCTGCCGTCGAGGATCGCGTTGGCCACGTCGGTCGCCTCGGCCCGGGTGGGCTCGGGGCGGTCGATCATCGACTCGAGCATCTGCGTGGCCGTGATCACCAGCTTCCCCTGGGCGCCGGCGGTCCGGATGACGTTCTTCTGCATCGTGGGCACGCGCGCGACCCCTGCCTCCACGCCCAGGTCGCCGCGGGCCACCATCACCCCGTCCGACACGGCGACGATCTCGTCGAGGGCCTCCACCGCCTCCACCTTCTCGATCTTCGCGATCACCCGGGCCTCGCCGCCGAGCGCGCCGAGGGCCCCCCGCAGGCGGCGCACGTCCTGCCCCGAGCGCACGAACGAGAGGGCCACGAAGTCGGCCTCGATCTCGCAGGCCACCTCGAGGTCGGCCATGTCGCGCTCGCCCAGCGTGGGCAGCGGCGACTGCACGTACGTCACGAAGATGCCCTTGCGCGGGGCGATGACGCCGGCGCGCTCGCAGCGCGCCCTCACCTCCCCGGTGCGCCGGTCCGCGGCGAGCACGGCGAAGCGCGGGGTGCCGTCGCCGATCACGATCTCCGAACGGCCCACCGTGACGGCCTCGGCCAGGTCCGGCCAGCCGGCCGGGATGATGCCGTCGGTCGCCTGCTCGAGCGACGCGAAGACGAGCTCCTCCCCCCGGGCGACGGCGCGCGGCTCCACGCCGGCCCCGAGCCGCGGCTTGGGGCCCGACAGGTCGACCAGGAGCGCCAGGGGACGCCCGGCCCGCTCGGCCGCCTCGCGCAGCCCGACCGCCCTGGCGCGCCATCGGTCGGCGTCGTCGTGGGCGCAGTTGATGCGCCCCCCGTCCATCCCGGCCGCCACCAGCTCGTCGATGCGCCCGGGCTCGTCGGTACTGGGACCGAGCGTGGCGATGATCTTCGTCCGGCGCGTGGACACCCGGGGCACCGTCTCACAAAACGCGTCCAGGTAGCCTCGCGGGCGATGACGCGTCGCTTCACCGTCACGGGCCTCGGCCCGGGATCCCGGCGGATCGAGAAGCGGGGGCCCGAGGAGGCGCTGGCGCGCGAGGCGGCGGCCCTGGCGCTCGTGGCCGGAGCGCCGTGGGCGCCGGCGGTCGTCGCCCGCGAGCGGGGGCTGCTGGTCTCCTCGCGCATGCCCGGCGCGCCACGCCCCCTCGCGGCCCTCAGCGCGGGCGAGGCACGGGATCTGGGCGCCGTGCTGCGGGCGGTGCACGAGGCGCGGCGCGCCGGGGAGGGAGGGCTCTGGTGGTGGGCCGAGCCCGCCACGACGCTTGCCGCCTACCGCGCGGCCCGCGTGCGGGACGCCGAGGCGGCGCTCGCCGGCACGCGCCACGCAGGCCTCGCCCCGCGGGCCGCGGCGGCCACCCCACCGCCGGGGCCGGAGGGGGGGCCCGATCCCTTCCGGCTCCTGCATGGGGACCTCGTGGAGGCCAACATCGTCTGGGATGGCGCCTCGCCGGCGCTGGTGGACTGGGAGTTCTCCCGCATGGGCGACCCGGCGGAGGACCTCGCGTACCTGGTCGAGGTCAACGGGGTCCCCCCGACCCTGGTCGCGGCCCTCCTCCGGAGCTACGGCCCACCGGCGATGGACCGGCGGGTGGACGCGTGGCGCGCGCTGGTCGCCGCCGACGCGGGGGCCTGGTACCTGGCCCAGGGGATGGAGGCCGAGGCGGCGCCGCTCCTGGCGCGCGCCGCCGAGCCGGGCTCCGCCTGAGCCCGAGTCCTAGCCCCGGGCGGCCTCGCCCCACAGGTCGCGGGCGATGACCATGCGCTGGATCTCGCTGGTGCCCTCGTAGATCTGGGTGATCTTGGCGTCCCGGTAGTAGCGCTCGGCCGGGAACTCGGCCGAGTAGCCGTAACCGCCCAGCGTCTGGACGCAGGTGTCGGCGGCGTCCACCGCCACCTGGCTCGCCACCAGCTTCGCCTTCGCTCCGGCCGCGGTGTGGGGCTGACCGGTGTCGCGAAGGCGGGCCGCGTGCAGCACGAGCAGGCGCGCCGCGTCGAGGCGGGCCGCGATCTCGGCGACGGGGAACTGCACGCCCTGGAAGCGCGCGATCGGCCCCCCGAAGGCGGTGCGGTCACGCGCGTACGACACGGCCAGCTCCAGCGCCGCGCGGGCGATGCCGAGCGCCTGGGCGGCCACCACGATCCGCCCGGAGTCGAGCGTGGAGAGCGCGATCTTGAGGCCCGTACCCTCCGCCCCGAGCATCTGGCTCGCCTCCACGCGGTGGCCGTCGAAGGCCAGCTCCACCGTGGACGAGGTGTGCAGGCCGAGCTTCGGGATCTCCCGCCCCACCGTGAATCCATGGCCCGGCGCCGTGAGGAACGCGGACACCCCCTTCGCCCCGGGGCCGCCGGTGCGCGCGAACAGCACGAAGAGCTCGGCGAACCCGCCGTTGGTGATCCACTGCTTGGCGCCGCTCACCAGGTACCCGTCGCCGTCGGGCGCCGCCGCGGTGCGCAGGTTGGCAGTGTCGGACCCCACGCCCGGCTCGGTCAGCCCGTAGGCGCCGAAGATCTCCCCGGAGGCGAGCCCGGGCAGGTGGGCCTCCTTCTGGGCGTCGGTGCCGTGCCCCACGATGGGAGCGCCGGTGAGCGAGTTCTGCACCGCGAGCCCCGTGGAGGTGCCCGCGTCGGCGGCTGCGACCTCCTCCATAACCAGGGCCAGGCAGGTGTAGTCGAGGCCCGCGCCGCCGTACTCCTCGGGGATGATGATCCCGAGGAACCCCAGCTCGCCCATGGCCCGGAGGGTCTCCACGGGCACGTGGTGCTCCTGGTTCCACCGCGCGGCGTTGGGGGCGATCTCGCCCTGCGCGAAATCGCGCGCGAGCGATTGGATCTCACGGTGGGTGTCGGTCAGGTCCGGGGTCGCCGTGCTCATCAGATCCGCTCCAGGGTCCTCGCGGTTTTTCCCGATCTCACCAGCGGGCCGGGTCGCGGTAGGCGCCCCAGACCTCGCGCAGGACGTCGCACAGCTCGCCGATGGTGGCCCCCGCGCCCGCGGCCGCCACGAGCCGTGGCATCACGTTCTCGTCGCCCTCGCAGGCGGCCCGCAGGGCGCCGAGCGCCGCGGCGTGATGGGCCGCGTCGCGTCGAGCGCGCCAGGCGCGCAGGCCCTCGATCTGCCGCCGCTCGACGGCGGGGTCGGCGCGGTGGATCTCCGGCTCCTCCTCACCCCGCTCGACGTGGGCGTTGACCCCCACCATCAGGCGCTCCCCGTCCTCGAACGCGCGCTGGTAGACGTAGGACGCCTCGGCGATCTCGGCCTGGGGGAAGCCCGCCTCCACGGCGGCGACCATCCCGCCCAGTGCGTCGATGCGGGCGATGTAGTCCCGCGCCTCGGCCTCCAGCTCGTCGGTCAGCCGCTCCACCAGCCAGGACCCTCCCAGCGGGTCGGCCACGCCGGCCACGCCGGTCTCGCCGGCGATCATCTGCTGGGTGCGCAGCGCCAGGGTCGCCGACTCGACGGTCGGGATGGAGAGCGTCTCGTCGTAGGCGTTGGTGTGCAGGGACTGCGTCCCCGCCATCACGGCCCCGAGGGCCTCGATGGCGGTGCGGGCGACGTTCAGCAGCGGCTGCTGGGCCGAGAGGGAGACGCCCGAGGTCTGGGTGTGGGTGCGGAGCTGCCAGGACTTCGGGTTCCTCGCCCCGACCCGCTCGCGCATGAGGCTCGCCCAGAGGCGCCGCGCGGCGCGGATCTTGGCGACCTCCTCGAAGAAGTCGATGTGGAAGTTGAAGAAGAAGGAGAACCGCGGCAGGAAGTCGTCGGGGTCGAGGCCCCGCGCGACGAGGTCCTCGACGTAGGCGAGGCCGTCGGCGATCGTGAAGGCCAGCTCCTGGCCGGCCGTCGCCCCGGCCTCGCGGATGTGGTAGCCGGAGACCGAGATCGGGTGCCACAGGGGCATCTCGGCCGTGCAGAACTCGATCAGGTCGCCCACGAGGCGCATGGACGGCCGCTCGGGCACCACCCACTCCTTCTGGGCGATGAACTCCTTCAGGATGTCCGTCTGGAGGGTGCCGCGCAGCTCCGCCCGAGGCACGCCGGCGTCTTCCGCCGCGGCCACGAACAGCGCGAGCGCGACCGGGGCCGGCCCGGAGATCGTCATCGACGTCGAGACCGCCCCGAGGTCGATCCCCGCGAACAGGCGGGCCATGTCGCCGGCGTGGGCCACCGAGACGCCCTCACGCCCGACCTCGCCCTCCGAGAGCGGGTGGTCGGGGTCGTAGCCCATCAGGGTGGGCATGTCGAATGCGGTGGAGAGCCCGGTCTGGCCTTGCTCGAGCAGGCGGTGGAAGCGGGCGTTCGTGTCCTCGGGGGAACCGAAGCCCGCGAACATGCGCATCGTCCAGAGGCGGGAGCGATACATCTCCGGGTGGATCCCGCGGGTGTACGGGTACTCGCCGGGCGCCTCGGGCTCGCGGACCGGGCCCATGGCCACCTGCGGCAGCTCGCGCCCCGAGATGGTGGTGCCGGGCGCCGCCGCCGGGACCGTGTGGCCGCTGGTGCTCGGTGTGTCGGGCCTGGCGGGCCCGCCTGCGACGGCCACGGCGATCTCCTCGCGTCTGCGACCGGGACGGGGCTATTATTCGGAATTCCGACTATCGAGTCAAACGGGAGCGTCCGTGAGCGTGGAGCGGCGAGCGGTGAGGCGGGATCCGGTCGAGGAGGCGGTGCGCCAGTGGGCGCCGCGCTACCCCGGCGCCGAGGGGTTCCGCGCGCTGACCTCCCTGGTCCGCTCCTACGCGGCGGCCGTGCGCGAGGTGGACCGCACGCTCCGGCCCCTCGGCCTCACGCTGTCGCGCTTCGAGATCCTGCTCCTGCTGTCGTTCTCGCGCATCGGGCGCCTGCCGATGATGCGCATCCGCGACCTCCTGCTCGTCCATGGCTCGAGCGTGACCTACCTCGTCGGGCGGCTGGAGGACGCGGGGTGGGTCCGTCGCGACGCCGACCCGGACGACCGGCGGGTGACGCTGGTGTCGCTCACGGACGAGGGGCAGGCCCTGGTGGAGCGGGCCGCCGTGCACCTGGCGGGGTCGGGATTCGGGGTCTTCGCGGCCCTTGACGAGGAGCGCCTCACCCGGCTGGGCGACCTGCTGGGCGAGCTGCGCCGGGAGCCCCTTCAGGCCTGACGCAGCTCGCGCTCGAGGGGCGTTCGGAAGCGCGGCGTGAAGCGGATGTCGCCGATCCACGCGGCCATCCGCGCCGCCGCGGCGTCGATGCCGGCGCGCGCGTCGGCGCCCACGTCCTCCAGCAGGCGGATCGCGATCTCACCGCTCTCCCGCTGCGCCCAACCGCCCACGACGCGGCCGTCGCTCCAGATCGTGGGCCCGATGTTCCCGCTGCGGTCGAAGAGCGCCGCGCGGTGCTCGCCGAGGAACCAGTCCCGCTCGGTCCAGCCCATCGGGGTGGCGTCGAGCGCCGGCAGCAGCGCCACCCAGGGGTCGGGCGCGAGGGT
>JAXIPH010000257.1:0-6575 GCA_045403035.1 Thermoleophilia bacterium
CCGGATGAAGCTCGACGACGAGATCGTCGAGCTCAAGGAGTGGGACGCGGTGCGCGTCCCGCCCGGTACGTGGCGAGGCTACGAGGCCGGGCCGGAGGGCCTCGAGATCCTCGTCATCGGCGCGCCCAATCTCGGCGAGGCACCACGCGCAGACGTCGATGGCCAGCGCGACTGGTGGGCTGACCAGTAGAGCTGTCCGGAAGTCTTGATCCTCAGGCCGCGAGTCGGAGGTCGGGCTCGCGGTCGGCGATCTTCGCGAGGACCTGGTTGAGGTCGTTGCGGGTGAAGGTCCCGTCGAACGGGCGGGCGATCGTCCCGTAGTGCTCGGCGGATGGGGTCAGTCGGTCGGTCAGCGCCTGGAGGTTGGGGAAGTCGTTCGGGGTCAGCGCGGAAGGCCTCCGCCCGGCCGATTCCCGCATCTCGGCGTCACGCCGTGACGTCTCGTCGGGAGACCAGGACAAGGGTGATAGCGGCCGCGGCACCCGTATAGAGGGCGGCGGTCAGCACCGCGCGGCCGATGCCCAGCTCGGCGGTGCCGCCTTGGATCAAAGATGCGAGGACCTGGCCGGGGAAGAAGCGATAGCCGCCCTGCCAGGACTCGACGGTGATGTTCTCGAACGGGCCGGCCCACGCGAACCCCACGCCCACCGCGAGCGGCACCGACCGGAAGATGACAGCGAGTGTGACGCCGAAGACGGCCCAGCCGGCCACGCCGCCCATCACCGTGGCGTAGTCGCGCAGTCCTGCGCCGATGCTGTCGAGGGAGAACCAGGCGGCGGTCGAGACGTCCTTTGGGGGGGCGACGATCAGCGACACGACGAAGGTGCAGACCTCCGCGAGCGCCAACGCAGCGGCCGCCACGAGGAGGATGCCGGCCAGCTTGCCGATGATCACCCGCAGCCGGTGGGGGTCTCGGAGCAGCAAGGCCCGGAAGGTTCCTCCGGAGAACTCGCTCGCGAACAGCGCGATGAAGGTGACGAACACGAAGAACCCGACGAACGACGCGCCGACGGCGAACGCCTCGGTGCCACCACCGTCGTCGGCGAGGGCGGCAAGCGTGGTCCCGGCCCCTCTGGAGGGCCTGCCCCCCGCCTGGGCCGTCGAGAACACGGTCAGCGTCGCCACGACCGCGAAGAGCACGCATCCGGCAGTCGTGACCACAACCGTGCGACGTCGGACCAGCCGGAGAAGCTCAGCGCGGATCACCCTGGTCATCGGGGAGCTCCTTGCACCATCGCGAGATAGCGATCCTCAAGTGTCGTTCGGAGGGGGCTGAGCTCCACCAGCACCATCCCGGCGGCGAACGCGGCCCGGTTTACCGACGCCGCCAGGTCGCCGATCCCGGTGCCGTGGACGCTCACGATCAGCCGGTCGTCCCGCAGCTCGACGCGATGACCATGGGCGCCAAGCAGATCCCACAACGCGAGGAGGTTCTCGGCGCGCTGGGGCACCACGACCAGGCCTGCGACGACCCCATCGAGCAGGGCACGGGTCGGTCCCTGATAGAGGGAGCGACCGCCGTCGATGAGCACGAGCCAGTCGCAGACCTGCTCGAGCTCGCTGAGATCATGCGAGGACTCGAGGACCGTACGGCCGGCGCCCGCCAGCCGACCGATGAGGGAGCGCATCTCCTGGACGCCCTGAGGATCGAGGCCGTTGGCGGGCTCGTCGAGGATGAGCAGCTCGGGATCGCCGAGGAGCGCCGCGGCGATACCGAGGCGCTGCTTCATCCCGCGTGAGTAGCTGCGGTAGTGGTCCTCGCCGCGACCCTCGAGCCCGACGGTGTCGAGGAGCGCCGGGATGGCCCCGGTCGGGTGCCCGGCGACGGTCGCGAACACCCGGAGGTTCTCGGCTCCCGAGAGATTCGGGTAGAAAGCGGGGCTCTCGATCAGGGCGCCCACACGTCGGAGGTAGGCGGCGGGCTCGGTGATCGGCGCACCGAGCACGGTCCCGGTCCCCGCCGTCGGGCGAACCAGACCGAGCAGCATGGCCATGGTCGTGGTCTTGCCGGCGCCGTTGGGCCCGACGAAGCCCGCGACCACCCCGACGGGGAGCTCGATATCGAGGTTGTCGACGGCGGTCCGGGCGCCGTAGCGCTTCGTCAGTCCCGCGACGGACACGGCGCTGGATGTCATCGCTCGCTCGCTCTCCCGGCCGTTCGTCCCGCTGTCGGCCCGCTCGATCCGGAGCACTTGCCTCCGGTTATGCACACCTTAGCAGCAACCGGAGGAGTAGTCTCCGGATATGGCCGGCTCACGCGTCGAAGACGTCGGACGACTGCGTGCCGACGCGCGCCTCAACCGCGACCGACTCCTCGCCGCCGCGCGCGACGTGTTCGTCGAGCAGGGCTCTCGCGCACCCCTCGAGGAGATCTCCCGCCGGGCCGGCACGGGCATCGCGACGCTCTATCGGCGCTTCCCCGATCGACAGGCCCTCATGCGTGCCGTCGTCCACGACGCACTCCAGCGCACCACCGAGGCTGCGCGCCGGGCCGCCGACGAGGAGCCCGACCCCCTGGCCGCGCTCACCAGGTACATGCACGGCGCCCTGGACACCCGCATCGCCGCCGTCACCCCCGTGCTCCTAGAGGCGATCAGGCTCGACGACGACGAGATGCTCGAAGCCCGCGAGATGAGCACCCGACTCGTGCAAGGGCTCATCGACGCCGCCCATCACGCCGGGGCGCTGCGCCCGGACGTGACCTTCGGCGACATCAGCCTGCTCATCGTGCGCCTGTCGCGACCACTCTCGGGCGCGTTCAGCCGCGAGCTCAACGATCAGCTCGCCCATCGGCACCTCGAACTCGTCATCGGCGGGCTGCGACCGGCGACCGACCCGCTCGCCGCGGCGCTCACCGGCCCAGCGATGACCCTCCAGGACCTGCGCGACCTGGACTCGCCGCCGGAACCCGCGTCCAATGCGGACGAGACGTAGACGGCCGGACTTCGAGGCTGCTCCGCGATGCCCGGCTCGGGCGGATCCACCCGTCCGGCTGGGCCCTCACCCGGTCTAGGCTTCACACGCGAAGCCAACCTGGGGGTGGGCGCCATCGCCGAGGCACCCGAAGGCAGATCCGGGCCGGGCGCGCAGCCGCTGCGGCTCAGCGCGCGCAGGGCGCTCTTCACGCTGGTGGCCGCGGCGCTCCTTGTCGTCGCCGCGATCGCGCTGATCGGGCACCTCTCCGACTACTCGCGGATCCTGGACATCGCGGGCGAGGCCGACGTGCGCTGGCTGGCCGTGTGCGTGGCCGGCGAGATCCTCGCCTACCTGGGATACGTCCTGGCCTACCACGATCTGGCGCGCGCCCAGGGCGGGCCGCGCATGAGCTACTGGACCGTCTCCCGCGTGGTGGCCCTCGGGTTCGGCGCGACAGCGATCGGCTCCTCCCCCGGCGGGCTGGCGATCGACTTCTGGGCCCTGCACCGGGCCGGGGCGCCGGTTCACGAGGCGGCGCGGCGCATCCTCGCCTTGAACACCCTGGAATGGGCGGTCCTGGCCGCCGCCGCGATGATCTCATCCGCGCTCATCCTGGCCGGCGTCGGGGAGGCGCCGCTCGGCATGACGCTCGGCTGGCTCATCGTCGTGCCGCTCTGCGTCCTCGCCGCCGCGTGGGTCAGCGCCCCGCAGCGAGGCGGCCGCCTGAGCACCGTGCCCCCACGCGTCGCAACCCCGCGCGGGCGCGGGCCGCGCGGCTGGTGGCGCTACCTGGCGCGCGCGCTGCGGGTCGGCCTGGCCGACGCCATCGGCGGCGTGGTCTTCGTGCGCTGGCTGCTCCTGAATGCCCGCCGCCAGCTTCGCGGGCTCCTCGGTTACCCGATCTACTGGATGGGCCAGCTCATGGTGGTCTACGCCGCGCTCCGGGCCTTCGACGCCGACCTCGGACTCGCCCCCCTCGTGCTCGCCTTCACCACCGGCTACGTGGTCACGGCCCTGCCCCTCCCCGCCGGCGGCGCGGGAGGCATCGAGGCGTCCCTGGCACTCACGCTGAACGCGGTGGGCGTGTCGCTCGAGTCGGCGCTGCTGGCCGCGGTGACCTACCGGGTCGTCACCTTCTGGCTGCCGCTCATCCCAACCTTGATCCTCCTGCCGACGATCCGACGGCTCGACGACGACCTGCCGCGCACTCCCCGCGGGGAGCCGGAGCCGGCGATGGCGGCCGGGTGAGCGCCCCCCGCGCCGGCTCGCTTGCGCTGCGCGGCAGGACCCCGAAGCCCCCCTCGCCGGGTTACCCGGTGCCGCCGTGCGGCGAGCCGACGCGGGTCTCCAGGTACTCGACCAGCGCGTCCTGCACCGATGCGATGCCCTTGTATCCGGCCATCTCGGGCGGCATCGACCGGACCGCCTCGAGCAGGCGGCGCGCCCGCTGCGGATCGTCGGCCACGACGTCGAGCGGCCGCGAGCGGGTATGGACCGTGAACAGGATCGCGCCGGTCTCGGGGAGCCGCGAGAGCGTCTGACGCTCGACCCGCACGACCAGGGTCTCGCCCGCGTTGCCCGCGTCCACATGCTCCACCGAGACCGGCCCGGCGCGTGGCGAGAGGTCGAGCGAGTCCGTCGCCCGTATCGCCCAGTTGGCGCGCCACACCGGCCGCCCGGGCCGGAGGCGCTCCAGCAACCGGAGGGTCGCCTCCCCGACCTGTCGTGCGAACCCCGGCACCGGGGCGTGCACACCCAGGACCGGCCGGCCGAGCTTGTCGGGCAGCGACCAGTCATTCGGGAAGCAGAGCTGGCCGGCGATGACGGGGAAGCCTGCGCCCGCGTCCCCGGAGAGCAGGATGAGGTCCTCCACGACCTGCCGGCCCACCCAGTCGAGGGGCTCGTGCGGCAGGCTCCCGGGATCGCCGAGGCGGAACGTCGCCCGGCCGCCGAGCAACCGCGTCTCCCACGTCCAGCGGTCCCCGTCCTCGCTCAGCGACATGAACTCCGGGTGATGGAGGGCCAGGTCGCGCAACAGCAGCGCGAGCACCTCCCACTGCGCCGGCGCGGTGCCCGGGCCACCCCGGTAGCGGTCGTCGTGGTCCTCGGCGAGGAGGCGCTCGCGCAGACGCACCTCGTCCGGGTAGCGGGTCTCGTCCACAACGGCGATCGGCGCGGCGCCGAGGGCCCGCACCCCGAGCGTGATGCGGAAGCCCCCGGGCTCGATCGGCAGGAGGGGTATCACGACCCGGCAACGGTGGCCGGGCCGGCGCGCCGTGGCAAGGCCCGCCGACAGAGTCCCACGGCGCGCGGAAAGCCCGCGCTACGCGCTCACGGCTGCGGCTCCACGGCTCGCCCTTTCCCAAACTTCGCTCTGAAGGCGACGAGGTTGGAGCCCTCGACCACGATCTGGAACGTCTGCTGTGGGGAGAGCGAGATGCGAGGAGTGAGCCTGAGGACCCTGCGCTGTGCGTTGTAGACCGCTGAGATCAGGGCGACCGCTCGGTCGTTGGCCGTGCCGAACCGATTGTCGCCGCCGGGAGAGACGACTCGGTAGTTCCCCAGATCTGTCGCGATCGCAGGGTCGAGCGCTCGGTTGAACGTCAACTCGAGAGCCACGATCCTGTTGATCCGGCCCTCCAAGCCGAGGATCGACTTGAGGCCGACGACCAGAGGCAGCTTGATGGGCGGCTGCAGACCGCCCACGGCGTATTCGAAGGTGTAGCGGTCCTGCACGGCCTCGCCCGGCACGAGGTCGCGGTCCTGGTCCATCGGATTGCCGTCGTTGTCGAGGATGCTCGGCCCCACGACGAGCCGGAGCGGCGCGGCCCTCGGCGGCAGGACGACCGGAGCGAACCGAACGATGAGCTCGCGGTTGCCGGTGCCGGGAAGGAGCTCGATTCCGGTCACCGTGCTGGGCGCCGAGACGACGTCGTCGAGCGTGAAGGTCACGGGGTTGATGGGCTCGCTGAAGACGAGACGGACGCCCTCGACGAGGACGCCCCCACGCACGATTGAACCGCCGACGACTCGCGGATTGGGGTTGAAGACGCGGCTGAGCAGAATCTTCTTGAGCTGCGCCTGCACGCAGGAGTCCTTCGGCATCTGCGCGTGCAGCATCAGCTCAGGGAAGAGGTGCCCCGGGTCGAGGTCGCCGTACTTGATCCGGCATTTCGAGTCGCGCCGCACGCTCTGGGGGTCTTGATCGCTTTCCAGCGCGCTGCTCGGCAGCCGTCCCGAGCGGAAGAAGTCGAGCGGGTACGGGAGGTTCGTCTGCCAGCGGTTGTAGAGGTACTCGACGTTCCCGGGCACCGGGTACGTGACGTTCGTGCGCAGCCCGGCCCTACCAACGGGGTCGAGCACGGCGAGGAACGCGATCCGCCGCGGGGCGATTGCCTTCGCCACTTCGAGCACGGCGTCCCCGCCGAAGCTGTGGCCGACGATGATCAGCTTGAGTCCGGGATGCTGCGTATCGAGGTCCACGACCGCTTGGCCCATGTCCGTGACGAAGCTCTCGTCGGTGAAGGGATCGGGAAAGCCGCCGAACGGGAACGCGCCTGGATTTCCCCCCTGATCGATCTGGTTCCAGTTCGATTCGTGGACTTGGACGATCGGCAAGCCGGCGTCGTCCCGCAGGCTGCTGAGCCAGTTGCCGATGC
>JAXIPH010000067.1:0-8159 GCA_045403035.1 Thermoleophilia bacterium
TCGTGGGGGCACCGAACTTCTTGTCGAGCACCACGTAGCGGCCCTTGGGCCCGAGGGTCACCTTGACGGCGTCGGCGAGGGTGTTGACCCCGCGCTCCAGCGCCCGGCGGGCGTCCTCGTTGAACTTGATCAGCTTCGGCACGTTCAGACCGCCTTCGCAAGAATGTCGGACTCACGAAGGATCAGGAGCTCTTCGCCGTCCACGGTTACCTCGGTCCCGCCGTACTTGGAGTAGATGACCTCGTCGCCCGTGGCGACCAGCGGCGGAATCCGCTTCCCGTCCTCGAACCGGCCGGCGCCGACGGCGAGGACCTTGCCCCGCTGGGGCTTCTCGGCCGCGGTGTCCGGAAGGACGATCCCGCTTGCGGTCACCTGCTCCGCCTCGATGGACCGGACGACCACACGGTCACCCAAGGGTTGCAAGTTCACAGCTCTTCCCCCGTTATTGGCACTCAATGGTTGTGAGTGCCAAGAGTAGCCAGCGGGGGTGGTCGGGTTCAAGCGTGGTCATCGCCCTCGCGCGCGGGCTCCCTACTTCAGCGAGGGGAACTCGATGATCTCGGAGAAGTGGATCACCGACACGGTGTCGTCCAGCGCGACCTCGCGCGAGTAGATGTGCGAGAGGAAGTGGAGGGTGTCCTCCACCAGGCGGAACTCGGGGTTGTCGCGCTCGATCTCGCGCTGCGTGAGCTCGCGCACCGGCTTGACGTCGACCTCGTCGATGATCGCCGTGAAGATCCGCTGACGGGGCCCGTGGCGGTGGCCCACGGTGACCCAGACGAGCTGGCCCTTGCGGTACTTGTGGGACTTGTCGCCCAGCCGGATCGTCGCGGTCTTGCGCCCCTTTCGGAGCTGATCGACGAAGAGCGGTGAGTAGAAGTTCAGGGCGTACACGGGCTGCCTCGGAGCGCGGAGAGGGGCGTGTGGGGCGCGGAGGCCCGTCGGGGCTCTTCCTTCGCCCCGGCGCCGAGGTCACCTGCCGTGCGCAGCCACGCGAGGGCGCCCTCCATGACGCGCCGCTCGCCCGGGTAGCTGAGGACGCCCGGGGCGTCGTCGACCGGCACGAAGCGCACCCCCTCCACCTCACCGTCGTGCCCCGCCGGCGAGCCCGATCGGTAGAGGAAGAGGTAGAAGGCCACGCGCTTGGCGATGCGCGCTCGCTGGATCCGCGACCAGTAGAAGTACGAGATCTCCTCGAGCGGCGCGATCAGCACGCCGCTCAGGCCGGTCTCCTCGCGGGTCTCCCTCTTGGCCGCCTCGGGCGGCTCCTCACCCGCTTCGATGTGCCCCTTGGGCAGGGCGAGCACGCCGCCGCCGCGCAGCGAGATCAGCGCGACGAGAAGCGACTGACCGAACGGGACGAGCAGCACCCCACCGGCCGAGCGCTCATTCAGTACGCGGGCCACGGACGGGCCCATCCTGCGCGCGGACGCGCGCGTCGATCGCCTCGCATGGCGCTCACGCCAGGCGATGCCGGCTGGGACGGGATCCGGAGGTGCCTACTTGCCGCCGAAGAGGCGCTTGAGGAAGCCCATCAGGCCGCCCCCGCCCTCGGTGGCCGTCGACGCGCCCGCCGCCACCGCCTGCTCGGCCCCCGCCCCGCCGTTGGCGGCGCTGGTCTCGGCCGACGGGGAGGTGCCGTCCCCGACCCACTTGTCGAGGGCCTCCCAGCCGGTCTTGCCGGCGGCCGGCGCCTCGGCCGCGCCGGAACCGGAGCCCACCCACTTGTCCAGGGCCTCCCAGCCGGTCTTGCCGCTGGCGGGAGCCGACGCCTCGGCCGCCGGGGCCGCCGGGGCCGCGGGGGCCGCGCCGGAGACGGACCCCGATCCGACCCACTTCTCGAGTGCCTCCCAGCCGGTCTTGCCGCCGCCGGCAGGAGCCGACCCCTCGGCCGCCGGGGCCGCGCTGGACTTGCCGCCGACCCACTTGTCCAGGGCCTCCCAGCCCGTCTTCTGCGCGCCACCTGCGATCGGGGCGAGGAAACGGCGTGGACGACTCATGAAACTCCTCCAGCGGGATGTGGGCGCACTCAACGGCCGCGGCTCATGCCGTGTCGCCCGAACTTACGGTGTGGTCGAGGGCCGGGTCAAGGCGAGCGCGCCAGTCCGAAGGGGAAAATCAGGGGAGGCCGTGCAGCATCCGCCGGTAGCTGTCGAGCCGCTCCGCGCTGACGGCCCCCGCCACGGCGCACCCCGCGTCGCCGTCGTGAGCGCACCCGCGGAAGCGGCACCCGGCGGAGGCGGCGGCGATCTCCGGGAAGCCGGCCTCCAGGTCGGCGCGGTCCATGCTGGGCAGGTGGAAGGTGCGCACCCCGGCCGTGTCGACCACTCCGCCGCCCCCGGGGAGCGGAATCAGGCGCGGATCGCTGGTCGTGTGACGGCCGGTGCCCTTCTTGGCGCTCACCGCCCCGGTCGCCCGGGGCACGCCGGTGAGGCCGCTCGTAAGCGTCGACTTCCCCACCCCCGAGTGACCGACCAGGGCGGCCACCCGCCCGTCGATCAGCGCCCGCGTCTCCTCGAGCAGGTCGGGACTCTTCGCGGAGCCCAGCAGCGTGGGGTACCCCACCCCGCGGTACCGGACGAGCACCTCGCCGAGCTCAGCCTCGTCGTGCGGCAGGTCGGCCTTGGTGACGATGATCGCCGACCCGAGCCCGCCGAGCTCGCCGGCCACCAGGTAGCGGTCGATGAGGCGCGGGTGCAGGGGCGGCCGGGTGGCCGACGCCACCACCAGGAGCAGGTCGGCGTTCGCGAACAGCACGCGAGGGCGGCGCTCCGTCCCGTCGCCGCGCTCGAGCCTGGTGGTCCGGGGGCGGATGGCCACCACCGCCGGCTCGTCGCCCTCGTGGACCCGCAGCTCCACCCGGTCGCCCGCCACCGGCGGCCCGCCCGCCAGCTGGGGGACGATGCGAGCCTCGCGCTCCTTCTCGTCCACCCACACCGCGGCCGTGGGCCCGGACACCCGCAGCACGACGCCGTCGTGGCCCTCCCCCGCGGCGTCGGCCGGGCTCACGTCGGGGCCGGCGCCGCCCGGAGCAGCTCGTCCGCGACGAACAGCGAGTGGAGCGGGGCCCCGTCGAGCGCCGCCTCGGCGGCCTCGCGCCCCCCCTCGCCCCGATCGATCACGACGAGGGCGGCCACCACGACCCCGCCCGCCTGCCTCGCTTTCTCCACGGCCGTCACCAGGGAGCCGCCGCTGGTGAGCACGTCGTCGATCACCGCGACCGGGGTCCCCTCCTCGATGAACGGCCCCTCGATCCACTGCTGCAGGCCGTGCTTCTTCGCCTCCTTGCGCACGAAGAAGCCGGTCACCCGCTCCCCGCCGGCCCAGGCCGCCGCGCTCACCGCGCACACCAGGGGATCGGCGCCGAGGGTGAGACCCCCCACGGCCCGCGGCGCCGCCGGCGCCAGGGCGGCCCATCCGAGCTCGCCCGCGAGGGCCGCGCCCTCGGGATCGAGCAGCACCTGCCGGGCGTCGAAGTACCACGACGCGCGGCGGCCGGACGACAGGACCACCGACTCGCGCACCAGGGCGCGCTCGCGCAGGAGGTGCGCCAGGCGGGCGGAGGCGTCGGCCGAGGCGGGCACCCCGGTAGCCTAATGGGCGAGCGGGCCGTCGCCGACCGACGGCGCACACCACCCCGAGGTGCCGGCATGATCGACGTCATCCCCGAGCCGACCCCCAACCCCAACGCGGTCAAGTTCACGCTGGACCGCCCGGCGGTCGAGGGGCGCAGCCAGACCTTCCGCGCGGGCTCGGATCCGGCCGAGTCGCCGCTGGGCGCGCGCCTGTTCGCCCTCGACGGGGTGACCAACGTGTTCATGGTCTCCAACTTCGTGAGCATCACGAAGGAGGACGAGGCCGACTGGAACGAGCTCGTGCCGCTGGTCATCGACGAGCTGCAGGCCCACTTCGGCGAGGCAACGTGACCCCCACCGGAGTCCTCTTCTCCTACGCCATCGGCGCGATCTTCACGATCGGCGGGCTGCTGTTCCTGATCGCGCTCGACGACAACCGGCTCCTGTTCGGCGTTCCGTACCTGATCATGGGCCTGGTGATCCTGGGCGGGGTGGCCGCCAGCCAGCGCCGCGCGAAGCGCAGGGAGGGCGGCCGGTCGCACGAGCCGCCCTCGCGCAGCCCCTACTAGGGCGCTAGGCGGAGGAGGGCACGGGGGGCAGGTCGGCCAGCTCGGCGGCAGCCTGGTCGAGCGCCTCCTGCGGCAGCTCATAGTCGCTCATCTCGCCGGCCAGATACGCGTCGTACGCGCCCATGTCGAAGTTCCCGTGGCCGCAGAGGTTGAAGAGGATCGTGCGCTCGACGCCCTCCTCGCGGGCGCGCTCGACCTCCTCGGCCACCGCCCGCAGCGCGTGCGAGGGCTCGGGGGCGGGGATGATGCCCTCGGCGCGCGCGAAGCGCACGGCCTCGGCGAAGCACTCGCTCTGGTGGTAGGCGCGCGGCTCCACCAGGCCCGTGTGGACGAGGTGGGAGACGAGCGGGGCCATCCCGTGGTACCGCAGGCCGCCCGAGTGGATCGCCGGGGGCACGAAGCCGTGCCCCAGGGAGTGCATGGCCAGGAGGGGCGCCATCTTGGCCGTGTCGCCGAAGTCGTAGCCGTATCGCCCGCGGGTGAGGGTGGGGCACGCGGCCGGCTCGGCGGCCACGATCCGGATCTCCTTGCCCGCGGCCACCTCCGCCAGGAAGGGGAACGCCAGGCCCGCGAAGTTGGATCCGCCTCCCACGCAGCCGACGATCACGTCCGGGTCGGCGCCGGCCTGGGCGAGCTGCTCGCGCGCCTCCTGGCCCACCACGGTCTGGTGCAGCAGGACGTGGTTGAGCACGCTCCCGAGCGCGTACTTGGTGTCGTCGCGCGTGGCGGCGTCCTCCACCGCCTCGCTGATCGCGATGCCGAGGCTGCCGCTGCTGGAGGGGTCGGCGTCCAGGATCCCGCGGCCGGACGCCGTGTCGGGGGAGGGGCTCGGCACGACCTCGCCCCCCCAGGTGCGGATCATCGAGCGCCGGTAGGGCTTCTGGTCGTAGGAGGCCCGCACCATGTAGACCTTGCACTCGAGGCCGAAGAGCTCGCAGGCGAACGCGAGGGCCGAGCCCCACTGGCCGGCGCCGGTCTCGGTGGCGAGGCGGGTGACCCCCTCCTCGCGGTTGTAGAAGGCCTGGGGCACCGACGTGTTCGGCTTGTGGCTCCCCGCCGGGCTCACCCCCTCGTACTTGTAGAAGATGCGGCAGGTGGTGCCGAGCGCCTGCTCCAGGCCGAGGGCGCGGTGGAGCGGGGTGGGCCGCCACATCGAGTAGATCTCCCGCACCGGGTCCGGAATGGGCACCCAGCGCTCGCCCGAGACCTCCTGCAGGATGAGCGCCATCGGGAAGAGCGGCGCGAGGTCGTCCGGGCCCACGGGCTCGCCCGTGCCGGGGTGCAGGGGCGGCGGGGGCAGCGAGGGCAGGTCGGCCGCGACGTTGTACCACTGGCGGGGGATCGCGTCCTCGGCGAGGAGGTAGCGGCGCTGGGCCACCGGGGGCCTCTTTCTCTCTAGGGGCTGGGCTTCGAGCCTATCCTCCGGCGAGGCGGCACGACGGCGCGGGCGGGCAGCCAGAGGGTGAAGGTGGAGCCGGCACCGAGCTCGCTCTCCACGCTCACCCGCCCACCGAGCAGGGTCGCCAGCCGCTTGACGATCGACAGGCCCAGGCCCGACCCGCCGAGGTCGCGGCCGCGCGCGGACTGCACCCGGTAGAGCCGGTCGAAGACGTAGGGCAGGTGCTCCGGCGCGATGCCGCTGCCGGTGTCGGTGACGGCGATGCCCGCCATGCCGGGCTCGGAGCGCGTGGCGAGCCGCACCGACCCACCGGGGCCGGTCGCCGCGAGGGCGTTGGCGATCAGGTTGGAGAGGATCGTCTCGACGTGCGCCGGGTCGGCCGCGGCCACGTGAGCGCCGTCCGGGCCCTCGAGCGTGACGCCCCTCACGTGGGCGTCCAGCTCCAGGCGCGCCACCGCGGCGCGCGCGGCCTCGGCCAGGTCGACCGGCTCGGAGCGCACCGGGGGGTCGAGGTCGAGCCACGTCAGCTCCTGCAGATCGCGCACCAGCTCGCGCAGGCGCGCCGCCTCCGCGCGGATGAAGCCCACCGACTCGGCGCGGTCCTCGGGGCTCGTCGCGGTGCCGTCGGCCAGGGCCGTGGCGAAGCCCTCGATCGCCGTGACCGGGGTGCGCAGCTCGTGGGCGACGTCGGCGAGGAACTCGCGCTGACGCGCATCGGCCGCCTCGAGGCGGGCGGTCATGCGGTTGAACGCCTGCCCGAGCCGGCCCAGCTCGTCGTCGGTCTGCTTCACGCGCACGTCGAGATGCCCCTGCGCGACGGCCTCGGCGCTGTCGGCCAGGTTCGCCACCGAACGGCGCAGGCGGCGGGCGACGTCGCCCGACAGCAGCCAGATCAGCACGCCGATGCCCACCACGCCGAGCGTGACGATCGCGTAGGTGCCCCAGTCACCGAAGACGCCGGCGGAGGGGTCCGGACGTTCCAGGAGGACCGCGACGTCCCCGCGCCGCGCCGTTGCGCTGGCCTCCAGGTCCGCGACCGGCAGGTTCCAGTGGATGACCGTGCCGGCCACCGTGACGACCATCCGCGTGTCGCCGATGAAGTCGTCGGCCTGCCGGGCGACGCGGGAGCGGTTCTCGGGGCCCGCCCGCTGGACGGCGCGCGCGATCGAGTCGGCCTGCACCAGGAGCGTCTTCTCCACCTCCTCGCTCGAGCGCGCGTCGACGTAGGAGCCGACGATGAGCTGCGCGACGGCGAACACGACCACCAGGGCGACGCCGATGGACAGGGCGATGCGCGCGCGGATGCTGCGTGGGCGCAGCATCGCCGCCACGGCCGCGATCCTCACGCCACCGGCTCCAGCTTGTAGCCCACGCCGCGCACGGCGACGATCCCGATGTCCTCGCCGAGCTTTCGGCGAAGGTTGGCCACATGGACGTCCACCGTCTTGCCGCCGACGCCCGACTGATAGCCCCAGACCTTCTCCAGCAGGCGCTCGCGGGTGTAGACGACGCGTGGGTGCGCCGCCAGCTCGGCCAGGAGGTCGAACTCGAGGCGCGTGAGGTCCACCTCGCGCTCGCGCACGGTCACCCGGCGGCCGGTGGGCTCGATCTCGGCCGGGCCCGCCCGCAGCACGCGGTGGGGATCCGGCGGCGCCGAGACGCGCCGCATCACGGCGCGCACCCGCGCGACCACCTCTGCCGGCGAGAAGGGCTTGACCACGTAGTCGTCCGCGCCCAGCTCGAGGCCCGTGACGCGGTGGGCCTCGTCCCCGCGCGCCGTGATCATGATCACCGGCACGCTCGAGATCTCCTCCAGCCGGCGGGTCACCTCGAAGCCGTCCATCCCGGGGAGCATCAGGTCGAGCAGCACGAGGTCGATCCCGCCGCGGCGGACCTGATCGATCGCGGCCTCGCCGTCGGGGGCCTCGGCCACCGTGAAGCCCGCGTCCGTGAGGTACAGGCGCAGCAGCCGGCGGATCGCCCGCTCGTCGTCCACCACCAGGACGTGGCCTCGGCTCGCCATCCGCCGGGATTCTAGAGCGACCGGGCCTGCGGCTTGAATCGCCCCGGGGCGGGCCCTAGCGTTTCAGCCCGTCCCCGAGCGGGACGGCGCGGCGGGATAGCTCAGTTGGTAGAGCACACGACTGAAAATCGTGGTGTCCCCAGTTCGAGTCTGGGTCCCGCCATCACAGGAGCCCCGCAGCTGCGGGCTTTCGCGTCCCCCGTCTGATTCGCCAGAACCGTCGAAGTGGGTCTCGAGGCCATGCGGGACCATGCGGGAGCGACGCAGACCATGCGGGGGACCATGCGGTACTCCGATCGCCCCTGGGCGGTGGATGCCTGGCAGAAGAGTTCGTCGTCACGTTCGGAAGCGCCGCCGCGGGCGGAACGCGAACCCTCGAGCCGCGGGCTGATTCCGCGGGTCGGGATGGGCCTCCCCCTCATGACGGCGTCAGGCGAGGAGCGCCGCGCGACCGCGTACACGGCGTGGGCAGCGAGCAGCAACGCGCCCTCGGGCCGGCCGAGGGGAAGACCGACGTGCCGAGCACATTGCCCACGCTGATCTCCGGATGGCCACGGTGGGCGGGCACCATCTCGAGGATGACCTCCTCAAAG
>JAXIPH010000342.1:0-5444 GCA_045403035.1 Thermoleophilia bacterium
CGCGAGGTCGCGCTCGCGGCCCACGAGGACGGGCCGCCGGGGCGGCCCCTCGCGGACCCGGACCGCGCTAGGCTCCCGGGCCTGGGCGACGGCTTGGGCGTCGCCCGGCTCCCGGTCCGGGGCCCGCAGCTCGGTCGCCAGGGCTCGCGTCATCGCCGAGGGGGTGAGGCGGAGCTCTCTCCGCAGCCGGTCCACGAGACGCGCGTAGACGTTGAGCGCCGCGGGCCGGTCGCCCGCCAGCGCGAGGCGCCGCATCAGCCGGCGGTGCGCCTCCTCTCCGAAGGGATCGAGCCCCGTCTGCCGCCGCGTGAGGCGCACCGCCTCGGCGACGTCCCCGGCCGCCTCCGCTCCGGCCGCAAGCCGCTCGAGCGCGTCGGCGAGGCGCTCGCGGTGCTCGTCGGCGGCGCGGACCGCCCAGTCCTCCTCGATGCCCGCCAGGAGGGGGCCGCAGCAGAGCTCGACCGCCTCCTCGAGCCGCTCGGCGGCTACCAGCTCAGCGAAGGCCAGCGCGTCCACCCAGACGCTGCGGTCCGGATCGATCCCGATCCGGTCGCCGGTCGTCACCAGGTACTCGTCTCCCCCGGCGCCAAGCGCCCGCCGCAGGGACCACAGAGCGCTCCGCAGGCTCCCGCGCGCGCTCTGGTCCAGGACGTCCGGCCAGAAGCGTGCCGCCACCTCGCCGCGGGCGTGCAGGCCCGGGTGGAGGGCGAGCCAGGCGAGGAGCGACCAGGCGCGCCGACGGGCAGGGGCCTGCGCGAGCCGGCCGTCGATGGTGGCCCTGACCCCGCCGAAGAGCTCGACCCGAAGCATCGTCGCTCGACCCTACTTCCGCCCGCGGCGCGCGCGCACCGCGGTGATGGCCGGGTCACGCGGAGGTGACGGTGGTGTCACGGCGGGAGCCGAGGATTCCTTCGCCAGCGCAGACGCGCACAAGAGGACGTCGCTCCCTTCGCGCGGCGCCCGGAGAGGAGCGGACATGTCAGAGACGCGGACCACGGTCGAAGCCGACATGCAGGAGACCCTCGGCCTCGTGCCGGGCTTCTTCAAGACGGTGCCCGACTACCTGATCGCCACCGAGTGGGCCAGCTTCAAGGCTCTCACGCTCTCGGAGACGGCCATCCCCAACAAGTACAAGGAGCTCATCGGGCTCGCCGTGTCGGGCGCGACCCGCTGCAAGTACTGCGCCTATTACCACACGGAGGCCGCCCGCCTCTTCGGCGCCACCGAGGACGAGATCGTCGAGGCATCGCTCATGGCCAAGAACACCATGGGCTGGAGCACCTACCTCAACAGCCTGCAGATCGACTACGACACCTTCACCGCCGAGCTCGACGCGATCGTGAGCTACGTGAAGGCTCACGCCGACGAGCCCGTCGGCGCGACCGCCTAGCCGCCGGACCCGGGGGGTGCGGGCGGCGACTGGTCGCCCGGTCCCTCCCGGGCGAGGGCCGCGTCCCAGTCCGCGAGGACGTCCTCGAGCAGGGGGATCGCGCTCTTGGGCGCTTCCGGATCGGCCCGCAGGATGTCGAGCGCCATGCGCGCGGTCGCCACCAGCGCCCCCAGCTCTTGGCGGGTCCCGGTGAGCGAGTAGACGTTCGGGCGTGGCCGGTCGACCTTCACCGCGGCGACGATATCCGACCTGCCTGGCCGCGGCGGCGCATGAGGGACAGGATTTGGCTGACGCAGAACATGCGCGCTGTTGGACGCTCCACCTACTCCCCGGCGTAGGGTTGCCCAAATCGACAGGGAGGCTCCGATGACTCTCGCACGCGTGGTGTCCTTCGACGGGGTCAGCAAGGACCGAATCGATGAGATGAAGCGGGAGATGAGCGAGGGGGAGCAGCCGGAGGGAATCCCGGCGACCGAGGTCGTCGTGCTCCACGACCCCGAGGCTGAGAAGTCGCTCGTCATCCTCTTCTTCGAGACCGAGGCCGACTACAAGCGCGGCGACGAGACGCTGAACGCGATGCCGGCCGGCGACACGCCGGGGCGGCGCGCGTCCGTGACGAGGTATGACGTCAGCGTTCGGATGACGGCTTAGAGCCGGCCGATGGGCAGTACTGGGATTGAACCAGTGACCTCCCGCGTGTGAGGCGGGCGCTCTCCCGCTGAGCTAACTGCCCGGGGCCGGGAGGATACCAGCGCGTTCCTCCGTGACCGCCCGTTCGGCGGCGGCCGACGAGCCGTGAGATGCGCACTCCCGCCGGCTGATGGAGGATCACGGAATCGACGACGCCACGACCCCTCCCGACCCCGCCGAGCGCGGGCGCGGCCATCGCGTCTTCGCGGCCCTCTACGACCGCCTCGGCCGGCGGGCCGAGCGCGGCTGGATGGGCGATCGCCGGCGTGAGTTGCTCGCGTCCGCCCACGGACGCGTGCTCGAGATCGGCGCTGGCACCGGGGCCAACCTGCCGCACTACCGCGGAATTGAGACGCTGACCCTCGCAGAGCCCGACGCCGCCATGCGTCGGCAGATGGCGTCCAAGCTTCCGGGAGCGCCGGTGTCGGTCACGGTGCTGGCCGCCCCGGCCGAGGCGCTCCCGGTGCCCGACGCGAGTGCCGATACGGTCGTCGTCACCATCGCGCTCTGCTCGGTGGACGATCCGGCCCGCGCCCTCGCCGAGGCGCGCCGCGTTCTGGCCCCCGGGGGACGGCTCTTGTTCATCGAGCACGTGCGCGGGCAGGGCCGGCGGGCCCGCTGGCAGGATCGCGTGACCCCGCTGTGGCGGCGCCTGTTCGGCGGCTGCCACCCCAACCGCGACACCCTCGCGGCCATCCGGGCCGCCGGCTTCGAGATCGAGGAGGTCCGAACGCGTGACGACGGGCCGGCCCCGGTTCTGGTCAGACCGGTCGTGATCGGGGTCGCTCGGGTCCGCCCTTCCTGAGCCCGGCGGGGGCGGGCGTCTCCTCCCAGCTCGACCCCGAGGAGAAGCGTCGCAGACGCAGGCTGTTGGTCACCACGAAGACGCTCGAGAGCGCCATCGCGAGTGCGGCGATCATGGGGTTCAGGAGCCCCGCGGCGGCGAGCGGGATGGCGGCCACGTTGTAGCCGAAGGCCCACGCGAGGTTGCCCCTGATGGTGGCGAGCGTGCGCCGCGAGAGGCGGATGGCGTCGACCGCCGAGCGCAGGTCGCCGGAGACCAGGGTGAGGTCGGAGGCCTCGATGGCCGCGTCGGCGCCCGTGCCGATGGCGATGCCGAGGTCCGCCCGGGCAAGCGCCGGGGCGTCGTTGACGCCGTCGCCCACCATGGCCACCACCCGCCCCTCCTCCTGCAGGCGCCGGACGACCTCGGCCTTCTCGCCGGGAAGGACCTGCGCGATCACCTCGTCGATGCCCGCCGAGGCCGCGGCCGCCGACGATGAGGCGGCGCCGTCGCCGGTGAGCAGGATCGGCCGCAGCCCCAGGGAGCGCAGCCCCCGCACGGCATGCGCGCTGGTGGGCTTGGCGCGGTCGGCCACCGCCACGACGGCGCGAGCGCGCCCGTCCCAGGCGACCGCCACGGCGGTGCGGCCGAGACGCTCGGCGCCGGCCACGGCCGCGGCCAGTTCCGGGGGCAGGGCCACGCCGCGCTCGGCCAGGAGCTCCGGGCGGCCGGCCACCACGTCGCGGTCCTCCACCCGTCCCTCCACTCCGAGGCCCGCGCGGTTGGCGAAGGACGTGGGCACCGGCAGGCTCGCGAGCCGGGCGCGCGCCGCCCGCGCGATTGCGCGCCCGATGGGGTGCTCGGAGGCGTCCTCGAGGGCGCCCATCAGCCGCAGCGCCTCCCCCTCGTCCACGCCCTCGGCGAGGGAGACGGCGGCCACCTCCATCCGGCCGGTGGTGATCGTGCCGGTCTTGTCGAGCAGGACCGTGTCGACTCGGCGGGTGGACTCCAGGATCTGGGGACCGCGGATGAGGATGCCGAGCTGGGCCCCGCGCCCGGTCCCCACGAGGAGGGCCGTCGGCGTGGCGAGCCCCAGGGCGCAGGGGCACGCGATGATGAGCACCGCCACCGCCGCCGCGAACGCGGCCGAGGCCCCGGCGCCCAGGGCCAGCCACACGCCGAAGGTCGCCAGGGCGAGGATGACGACCACCGGCACGAAGACGGCCGACACCCGGTCGGCCAGCCGCTGCACCGGCGCCTTGCCGGACTGGGCCTCGGTGACCATCCGGCCGATGCCCGCGAGCGCGGTCTCGGATCCCACGCGCGTCGCGCGCACCACGAGCCGGCCGCCCGCGTTCACCGTGGCGCCCACCACCTCGTCGCCGGGACCCACCTCCACGGGCAACGACTCGCCGGTGAGCAGCGAGGCGTCCACCGCCGAGGATCCCTCCTCCACCAGCCCGTCGGTGGCGATCCGCTCCCCGGGGCGCACGACGAAGCGGTCGCCCGGGCGGAGGTCGCCGATCGGCCCGCGTCGCTCCTCGCCGGCGGCGTCGAGGACGGCGACGTCCTTCGCGCCCAGGGTGAGCAGGGCGCGCAGCGCGTCGCCGGCGCGATGGGTGGCGCGATCCTCGAGGTACCGGCCCGTCAGGACGAGGGTGGTGATGACCGCGGCCACCTCGAAGTAGACGTCGCCCTCGCCGGCCAGCAGCGCCACCACGGACCAGCCGAGCGCGGCCAGCGTGCCCAGCGAGATGAGCGTGTCCATGGTCGTCCTCCGGCGGCGCAGGCCGGCCCAGGCCGCCCGGTGGAACGGCAGGCCGCACCCGAGGACGACCGGCGCGGTCAGCGCCAGGGCGATCCACTCCCAGCCGTCGAATTGGAGGGCGGAGACCATCGACAGCGCCAGGACCGGCGCCGATAGGGCGGCCGCGACCGCCAGCCGCACCCACGGCGCCCGGTGCGGCGCGGCCTCCTGGTCGGCCCCCTCGCCGGCGGGCAGGCGGGCGCCGTACCCGGCGTCCTCCACCGCGGCCACGAGATCCTCGGGCGCCAGTGACTCGGGCGGGTACGCGACGGTGGCGGTCGCGGTGGCGAGGTTGACGGTGGCCTCCACACCCTCGATCCGGTTGAGGCGCTTCTCGACGTGCGCCGCGCAGGAGGCACAGCTCATCCCCTCGATCCGCAACTCGGTGCCGGCGCGCTGTCCCACGCCCTCGATGATACCCCTAGGGGGTAGAAAGTCCAGTACCCCGGGGGGGTAGTGGTAAAGTGCACCCATGACACCCACTGAGCCAGCCACACGCGGCTACACCGCCACCAAGGATGAGCTCCGCAAACGCCTCGCGCGCATCGAGGGCCAGGTGCGCGGCATCGACCGGATGGTCGAGCAGGACCGCTACTGCATCGATGTGCTCACCCAGATCTCGGCGGTCCAGGCCGCCCTCGACAAGGTGGCCCTCGGGCTCCTCGACGATCACACGGCGCACTGCGTGATGGGGGCCGAGGAGGGCAGCCGCGACGAGAAGGCGGCGGAGCTCATGGCGGCGGTGGGCCGACTCCTGCGACGGGGCTGAGGAC
>JAXIPH010000279.1:0-7968 GCA_045403035.1 Thermoleophilia bacterium
AGGCGAGCGCGCTCGCCACCCCGGCGTCGTAGCCTGACCCCATTCGAGAGAGGGGAGAGAGGGAGGAACAGACATGTCCCGCCCAGCTGATCGGCTGGACTTCAAGCGCCCCGGGAGGACGCAGGGTCGCCCTGGTCGTACTCCTTGACCTGAGCTACCCGTTCGCGGGCACTTTCGCCATCACCCCCGAACCGCTCCATACCGGAGTCCTCGCGCAGTTCGGCCCCTAGTCCCGCGACCTTCTCGGGACCGACCAAGGGCGGCACACCACGTTCTACCAGCTCAGCAGCCTCGCCCTCGCGCTCGTCCTGTTCGCGATCGTCGTGGGTACCTCCGCCCTGGGCGTCGTGCTGGGCCGGGCGGTGCACCATCGATCGGAGAGCCTTCGCGAGCCTTTGGGGGTCCTGCAGACCGCGCTGCTCAGCCTGGTCGGCCTGATCCTCGCCTTCGGGCTGGTGATGGCGGTCGGGCGCCACGAATCTCGCCGAGCGGCCGTGGTCGAGGAGGCCAACGCGATCGGCACCACCTACCTGCGGGCGCAGACCCTCGCCGAGCCGGTGAGATCACGCTCGCTCGACCTCCTCGCGCGATACACCGACACCAGCCTCCGTCTGTCCCGATCGGTGCCCGGCAGCGAGGCGGCGCAACGGGCCGTCTCGGACGGCCAGGCCCTCCAGCGGCGGCTGTGGGCGCTCGCCGGCCGGGCGCTCCACGACGCCCCCCTCGCGAGCGCCCCGCGCCTGTACGTCGAGAGCCTCAACGAGACGATCGACATGCAGACCGTGCGCGTGTCGGCGCACAACAACCGCGTGCCGGGCGCGGTACTCATACTCGACGTCGCTGCTGCTGCCGTCGCTCTCGGGCTGCTCGCCTTCTACATGGCACTCCTGTCGCGCGGCGTGGTCACCGTGCTGCTCGCGTCGGCGCTCGTCACCCTGCTGCTCCTGGTCACGTTCGACCTCGACCGGCCGACGCGCGGTCTCATACGCGTGCCCGAGGCGCCGCTGACGAGCCTGCAGGCCTCCATGGACGAGCCGCCCGCGGCCGTCCCATGAGACGCCGACATTCCCAGGCCGAGACCCGATGATGGGGGGAGGAGGATTCGAACCTCCGTAGGCGTAGCCGGCGGTTTTACAGACCGCTCCCTTTGGCCGCTCGGGCATCCCCCCGGATCTCGAGCAGGCGGAAGGCTAGCACCGGCGGGCCGGGTTCCCGCCCCCTCCGCGGCGGGCCTACGCCTCCACGGCGGAGGGACCCACGACCGACGGCTCGAAGCGGTAGCCGACCCCGTAGTGGGTCTGCACGAAGGTCATGTCCGGCCGCGCGGCGGCCAGCTTCTGGCGCACCTTTCGCACGAAGACGTCGACCGAGCGGTCGCCGCGCATCATCTCGTAGCCCCAGACCTCGCGGTAGACGCGCTCGCGGGGCACGGGCTTGCCCTCGGCGCGCGCCAGGGCGTAGAGCACCTCGAACTCGCGGGGGGTGAAGCCCACCGGGCGCCCGTCCATGAAGGCCTGCACCTGCTCGGGGTCGATCAGCAGGCCGGCGACCTCGATCGACTCGCCGCCGGGCTGGCCGCGGTGCGACTCCACGCGCCGCAGGTGCGCCTGCACGCGGGCGAGCAGCTCCTTCATGGAGAAGGGCTTGGTCACGTAGTCGTCGGCGCCCATCTCGAGGCCGTGGACCCGGTCGAACTCGCTCGTCCGGGCGCTGCAGACGATGACCGGCACCCGCGGGTCCTCGCGGCGCACCTCCTCGGCCACCCGCCAGCCGTCCACCTGGGGCAGCATCAGATCGAGGATCACGAGGTCGGGGCGCTGCTGGCGGAAGAGCCGCAGGCCCTGGCCGCCGTCGCCCGCGCGGAGGGTGCGGAAGCCCGCGCGCTCGAGTGCGTAGGCGATCGAGTCGGAGATCGCCTCGTCGTCCTCGACGATCAAGACGGTCTGGGGCGCCGGCACCGCGCCAGTCTAGCCCACCCGTTCGGGGCGGGTCGGCGCCGCCCGCGGCGGTATCCTCCCCCGGTGACGATCGTGGACGCCGAGGGCGAACGGCCGTGACAGCTCCGCTTCAGGGGGAGCGATACCGGCTCGACGAGCTGATCGGCCGGGGAGGGATGGCCTCGGTGTGGCGGGCGACCGACACGGTCCTGGGGCGTCCCGTGGCGGTCAAGCGGCTGCACCCCGGCCTGATCGCCGACGAGGAGCACGCCGAGCGCTTCCGCCGGGAGGCCCTGCTCGTGGCGCGCCTCTCCCACTCGAACCTGGTGCGCCTGCTCGACCGGGGTGAGGACGCCGACGGCCCCTACCTCGTGATGGAGCTGGTGGACGGCGAGAACCTGAAGAGCCTCGTCCGCCGCGAGGGCGCGCTCCCTCCCGAGGAGGCGGTGCGCATCTGCGTGGAGGTGGGCCGCGCGCTGGCCTACGCCCACGCGCAGGGGGTGGTCCACCGCGACATCAAGGCTCAGAACGTGCTGCTCACCCTCGACGGCGGCGTCAAGCTGACCGACTTCGGCATCGCCCGCCTGATGGAGGCCAACGGGGAGCCGGGCCTCACGCGCACGGACATGCTCGTGGGGAGCGCGGACTACCTGTCGCCGGAACAGGCCGACGGGCGGCCGGTCGACGCCCGCACGGACGTCTACTCGCTCGGGATCGTCCTCTACGAATGCCTCACCGGCCGCCTGCCGTTCTCGGGCGAGGGCTTCGTGGCCGTGGCCATGCGCCATTGCTCCGAGCCGCTACCCGACCCCCGCGCCCTGGCTCCGGCGGTCCCCGGCTGGCTGGCCGCCACGGCGCAACGGGCCGCGGCCAAGGAGCCCTCGGACCGCTACCCCGATACCGCCGCCTTCGTCGCGGCACTGCTCTCGGAGGACGAGCCGGAGCCGGGCGGCACGGCGGTGATGCCCGTGCTCGAGGGCGACACCGCGCGCCATCGCCGGCCCGGCCGCCGCCGGGCGGCGTGGCTGGCCGCGCTCGTCGCGCTCGCCGCCCTGGGTGGGATCGCGGCGATCGTCGTGCTCGGCCCCGGCGGCGGGGGGCCGGAGCCGGCCGCCGCCGCGGCAGGGCCCCTGACCGTGGCCGCGGTGGGGGACTACGACCCTCTGGGGGACGGCCGCGAGCGGCCCGACCTGCTCCCGCTCGCAACCGACGGCGACCCCTCGACCGCCTGGTACACCGAGAACTACCAGGACACCCCGGAGCTCGGGGGGCTCAAGGAGGGCGTGGGGCTCACGCTGGGGTTGGCGGCGCCCGCCGTGGCCACCGAGATGATCATCGACTCCCCCACCCCGGGGGCCCGCTTCCAGGTGCTGGGGCCCGGAAGCGGGACCTCGCGGCAGACCCTGGCCCAGGGGACGCTGACCGGCGGCGAGCAGGTGGTCCGCCTGGCCAGAGCCGAGGCGTCGGTCGCCTACGTCCTGTGGTTCACCTCGCTCGTGCCGGACGACGAGGGCGGCTACTGGGCGGGGGTGGGGGAGGTCCGGCTACGGGGTGTGCCGAACTCGCAGTGACGTGAGCACCTGGGACGAGAGCCTGCGCGACCTGGACGAGCGCCTGGCCGCGCAGGGCGGCCGGGGGCGCCGCCTGGGGCCGCGGACCCGGGCGGCCTACGCCAAGGACGCCCGCCAGGTGGCCGGCTGGCTGTCCGGCCGGGGACTGCCCGGGCCCGAGGCCGTGACCGCCTCGGCGATCGAGGCCGCGTTCCGCGGGCTGGAGTGGTCGCCGGCCACGCGGGCCCGGGCGGTGACGGCGCTTCGCGAGTGGCTGGGCCCCCACCATCCCCCGGGGCGCTCGCCGGCGGACCTGGTCGACCGGCCGCGGGCCTCGCCGCCCCCCGTGCCGCGCCTCTCCCAGGCCGACGCCGCCGCCCTGGTCGAGGGTGTGGGGAAGGGCGGCGGGCAGGCCGCCACCCCGACGGTCCGCGCCCTGGCGCTGCGCGACCGGGCCCTCATGGAGGTGCTCTACGGCAGCGGCCTTCGCCGCCAGGAGACCTGCGACCTCGTGCTCGCCGGGCTTGACTTCGAGCACGACTCCCTGCGCGTGGTGGGCAAGGGCGGCCGGGCGCGCACCGTGCCGCTCACCGAGCCGGCGGTGGCCGCCCTGCGCGCCTGGCTCGCCGACGGCCGCCCCCGGCTCGTGTCCGGACAGGCCCACCGGGCGGCGGCGCGGGCGCCCGTCTTCGTGTCGCGCTCGGGGCGGCCGCTCGACGGCTCCACGATCTACCGCGTGGTGGCGCGGGCCCTGCGCGCCTCGGGGCGCGCGGGCGGACCGCACCTGTTGCGCCACGCGGCGGGCACGCACCTGCTCGAGGGTCCGGGCGGTGTCGGCGGCGCCCACCTGCGGGTGGTGCAGGAGGTGCTCGGCCATGCCAGCCTCGCCACCACCCAGCGCTACACGGCCGTGACGACGAAGTCGATGCAGGCCGCCCTGCGCCGCGGCCACCCGCGCGGATGAGCGTCGCGGTCGACCCCCAGGGCCTCGCGCGGCTGGTGAGCGCCTTCCTCGCCACCCGCGAGAACGCCAACACGCGCGCCGCGTACGCCCGCGACCTCGCCGCGCTGGTCTCGGCCCTGGGCGCCGAGTCGCCCGGCGCGGGGGGGCCGGGCTTCGGCATCGAGGACGACCCAGCCGCCCGCGCCGCCGCGCACCAGCTCGCCGGAATCCCCCTCGACTGGTGGCAGCGATGGCGCGACGGACTGCCGGGGCGCCTGTCCAGCCGGCGCCGCCGGGTGGCGGCCGCGCGCGCGTTCTGCCGCTGGTGGGCCCGCGCCTTCGGCCTGGAGAGCCCGGTGCGCGGCCTTCGCCCGCCGGCGGCCGCGGGCGAGGGGGGGCAGGAGGCCATCGGGCGCGAGGTGGTGGCCCTGTCCCCCGCCGCGGTGCGGCGCATGTGCGAGGTCGCGCTCCGCCCGGGACCGCTCGGCGCCCGGACGGCGGCGCTGGTGGAGGTGCTCTACGGCTGCGGGCTGCGCGCCGGCGAGGCGGCCGGGCTGGACCTTTCCGCGTGCCATCTCGACGACGCCGAGGACCCGTTCCTGCTCGTCGAGGGCAAGGGCGGCCGGCGCCGGGCCGTGGCCGTTCCGCGCGGGGCGCTCGCGAGCCTGCGCGCCTACCTCGCGGTGGCCCGCCCCGAGTTGCGGGCCCGCGATCGCCACCCCCGGGCCGAGCAGGCGCGCCACCGCGACGCCGACGCGGTATTCCTGAGCACCCGTGGGCGGCGCCTGGGGCGGGCGGCGGTGTGGCGGATCGTGGTCGACGTGGCCGACCGGGCGGGGCTGCGCGCCGACGGCGCGCGCGTGTTCCCGCACGCGCTGCGGCACTCGTGCGGCACACACCTGATCCAGTCGGGCGTGGACATCCGCTACGTCCAGGCCCACCTGGGCCACGCATCGCCGGTGACGACCGAGATCTACACCCACGTGACCGCCGCCCACCTGCGCGAGGACTTCGACCGCGCCCACCCCCGGGCGCGCCGGGCGGCCTCCTAGCGGCGACGCCGGCTGAGCCCGCGCCCCGGGTGCCAGGAGTCGATCAGCAGGTGATCCGCCGGGTCGCCCAGCTCCACCACCGACAGCTCCAGGATGTCGGCCCGGAAGAGGTGGGACGGGCCCGCGGGTGCCCTCTCGCCGTTGATGCGCGTGATCACCTCGGCGTCGGTGACCTCCTCGACACGCCCCGCGATCTTGGCGTCGCCGTGCCACTCCGGCGGGCTCACGGAGCCGCTGTGGATGGCGAAGCGGGGGTCGCGCCGGAGGTCGAGGGCCTTGACGGCACCCCACATGCTCCCCAGCCAGATGTCGCCGTCGATGAACTCCATCTCGATGCCGCTGATGCGCGGGGAGCCGTCGCGCCGCAGCGTCGCGATCGTCTTGTGGACGAACAGGTCGAAGTAGCCCCGCGCTCGCGCGGCGAGCTCGGGTGCCTGCCCCTCGACCTCGCTCCAGCCGGCCACGGAGCCGAGGCTACCGCTTGACGCGCACGATGACGCTGGCCCGATCGCGCAGGCCGTCGCCGATCAGGACGGCGCTCACGCGGTACACGCCCGGTCGCGTGTCGGTGGGCAAGCGGATCAGGAGGCTTCCACGGGTGGGACCGTTGAGCTTGCGGATGGCGCGCAGCTTGCCGCCGGCGCGCGGGGCGACCGTGACCACGGCGCGTCCGGGGCGGGTGATGGCCAGGCGCACCCTGTCGGCGCCGGCCGCCGTCAGGGAGAGGCCGCCCGGGACGGGAACGGGGTAGTCGCCGCCCGTGACCGACACCGAGGGGCTCGCCCGGAAGCTGCGGTACTGCTGCGCCCAGGCCCGCCCGGTGGCGGCGTCGCGCAGCCCGTAGGCGGCCGGCCCGTTGGCCAGCATCTGACGCCCCGCCGCCGTCGAGCGGGCGCGCGCCCACAGCTCGGGCTGGCCGATGCCCCCGTCGATCCCCAGCATCAGGCGCAGCTCGCCGCGGCCCGCGGGCCAGCGGGCCAGCCAGCGGGTGGGATGGGTCGCCATCTCCCGCGGAGGGAAGGCCGAGAGGTTCCCCCGGTAGGTCAGCAGGTAGGTGGCGCGCCCGCGGCTCATGGCGTCGATCAGGCCGCCGAGGACGGGGTCGAGCGGCCGCCGCGGATCGGTGCGCCCCACCCGCTCCACCAGCGAGGGGGAGGCGTAGAACAGCACGCGCTGGGCGTCGCCCCCGAGCTGGACCATCGCCGCGGCCAGCGCGGCCGCGCCCGCCGTGCTCCATCGGGACGGCGTGATCTCGTCCACCGCCACCAGGCCGCCGACCGCGGGCTGGCGCCAGCCGGCGCGCAGCCGCGCGGCGATGACGCCCGCGCCGGCGCCCGCCAGGTCGCGGCCGCTCACCTTGCCCACCGCGCGGGCCGGCGTCCAGCGGGAGCCCGGGACGATCGGGGCCTGCCGCAGCGTGCCGCCCCCGACGGCGTCGTGCACCGCCTCGGCCGCCTCGGCGGGCAGGTACAGCAGGGGAGGGTCGGCCGCGCTCGCCAGAGCGGGCGTCGTCGCGAGCAGGGCGACGACCACGACCATGGTGAGGCGTCGCCGGCCGGGGGGGCACGTCTTCCGCACGAGCGCGGCATCATCCCAGGAAGCCGTTGGGGTTGCGAACCTCTTGGGTTCAGCTACTCGGCTTGGCCGCGACCGTCCCGACTCCGACGAGCGCCGCGAGCAGGCAGAGCGCGACGAGGCCCAGCACCACGGCGGCGATGGCGAGCCCGCGCCCGGGCAGGACGCCGCCCGAGGCGCGGATGTCCCCGAGGGCGAGCGTCCCCAGCGCCACGGCGAGCGACGAGGCGATGACGACGATGAAGCCCCCGATCGCGAGCGCGAACGCGAGCGAGGCCCTGCCAGAGCCGAACCTGCGCCCGGCCCGCCCGCTCGGGGCGGGGTCCGCGGCGCCCTCCTCGTCGGCGGCCGCGTCCCCATCGGCGGACCGCGGCGCCAGGGCCAGCTTGCGGAAGCCGACCAGCATCACCGCCACGGCCACCATGGCCACCCAGAAGGCTATGGTCAGGAGGCGCCCGCCGCCCAGGAGGCTCACGTCGGCGTCCGGGGTGAGGTCGTCCGAGGTGCGGCCGCTGATCACGAGCAGCCCGCAGGCGCCGGCGAGCGCGGTCATCACGCCGAGCCCCGCGAGCCAGAGCCACAGACGCGGCACGAACACGGCGGCCAGGAGCAGGATGACGATCAGCACGCCGAACCCGCCCACGAAGCCGTCGGGCTCGATGACCTTGGTCACCCCCGGGTCGGCACGGGAGGGCCCCTCGACCAGGTCCCAGCGCGGGGCGATGGCGGCGATGACGCCGGCCGCCGCGCCGAGCAGGAGGCCGACCCGAATCGTCGCGCCGCCCTCGCCCCAGCCGGATTCCACCATCCGGGGCACCCTACTCACTCGTCGGGTCCGCCGATCCGCCCGTCGTCTCGGATCCGGCCGAACCGCGCCTGCGCGCCGCGCCAATGGACCTCGCGCACGACCT
>JAXIPH010000188.1:0-7533 GCA_045403035.1 Thermoleophilia bacterium
ATGTCGCGGGCCTCGATGGACGGGACGTACTCGGCGAAGGTGCGGGCGAGATCACCCGTGGCGTCGCGGCGCGGGGTCGTGGTCATCAGTCCACCGGGAGGTCGTCGGTGCGGGCGTAGCGGCCGGACCGCTGGAAGCGCCGCTGCAGGACGATGTCGTTCAGGAGCGTCGAGGCGCCCAGCCGAAAGCGCTCGGGGGTGAGCCAGTCGGCGCCCAGGGTCTCGGAGACCAGGGCCAGGTAGCCCAGCGCCTGCTTCGACGTGCGGATGCCGCCCGCCAGCTTGAGCCCCACCTCGCGGCCGGTCTCGTCGGCGAACTCCCGGATGGCCTCGGCCATGCACAGCGCCACCGGCGGCGTGGCCGACATGGGGAGCTTCCCCGTGGAGGTCTTGATGACGTCGCTCCCCGCCGCCATGGCGACCATCGCGGCCAGGCGGACCATCTCGTAGGAGCCGAGCTCGCCGGTCTCCAGGATCGTCTTCAGGTGCGCGGGCCCGCAGGCGTCCTTCGAGGCGGCCACCTCGGCGTGAACCACGTCCAGGCGCCCTGCCAGCAGCGCCCCGCGGTTGAGGACGATGTCCACCTCGTCGGCGCCGTCCTCCACGGCGCGCTGGATCTCCTCGAGGCGCTGCTCCAGGTGGCTCTGCCCCGAGGGGAACGCGCCCGCGACCGAGGCGACCCTCACGGACGTGCCCTCCAGCGCCGCGCGGGCCTCGGCCACCAGCGAGCCGTACACGCACACCGCGGCGACGGGGGCCAGCGATGGGTCGTCGGGGTCCGGGCGGACCGCCCGGGCGCAGAGCGCCCGCACCTTGCCGGGGGTGTCGGCGCCCTCGAGCGTCGTCAGGTCGATGCAGCGCACCGCCAGCTCGAGGCCCGCCCGCTTGCTCTCCCGCTTGATCGACCGGGCGGCCAGGCGGGTGGCCCGCTGCTCCAGCGCGTGGCCGTCGACCGCGGCCACCCGGAGCGGGCGGTCGAGCGCGGTGCCGCTCAGGACGGTGCCGCGCGAGTCACGACCGAGGGTGAGCATTCCCCGATCTTGGCACGCGTCGCGATCCGCGTCAGGTCAGCAGCAGCGCGGCGAGGCCCTCGCGGACCCCCGCGAGGCGCTCCCGCGCCCGCCGCCGGGCGTCCTCGAGGTCCCCATCGACCGCCTCCACGGCCTCGCAGTAGCACTTGAGCTTGGGCTCGGTTCCGCTCGGGCGCACCACGACGCGGATGCCCTCCTCGAGATCGATCCTCAGCACGTCGGGCGCCAGGCTCCGCACCCGGATCGCCCACTCGCCGCCGATGCGGGCCGGGGGCGCGGCCACCAGCCTCTCCACGAGCGCCGCGCGCCGTCCGGCTCCGCCGGGGGCCTCGTCGCGCAGCGAGAAGTTGTCGATCACGTGCGCTCCGTGCCGGCGGTGGAGGTCGTCGAGCTCGTCGAGCAGGGTCCGACCCCGGGCACGGGAGGCCGCGGCCCTCGACGCCACCGCCAGAGCGGCCGAGAGCCCGTCCTTGTCGCGCACCTCGGGGCCGATCGCGTAGCCCAGGGCCTCCTCGTAGGCGAGGACCTGCACGAGCTCGGGATGCTCCATCGCGGGCCGCGAGAGCCACTTGAAGCCGGTCAGCGTCTCCGCGTGCCGGGCGCCGTGAGCCTCGGCCACCCGCGCCAGCAGGGACGACGAGACCACGCTCGAGACCACCAGCCGGTCGGGTCCGGAGGTCACCGAGCCCAGCAGCCAGTCGCCCAGCAGGGCGCCCACGTCGTCGCCGGTCAGCTGGCGGGGGGTTCCGTCCGGACCCGGCACCATCACGGCCAGGCGATCGGCGTCCGGATCGAGCGCCAGGCCCAGATCGGCCCCCGCGGCCCGCATCGTCTGTGCCAGCAGGTCGGTGGCGCCCGGCTCCTCCGGGTTGGGGAAGGGCACCGTGGGGAAGTCCGGGTCGGGGGATTCCTGTGCCGCGACCGGGTGCACGTCCGTGTGGCCCGCGCCGGCCAGCAGCTCCGCCAGCGTCGCTCCCCCGACCCCGTGCATGGCCGTCGTCGCGATCCGGATCGGGGAGGCGGGGGCCGGCACCCGCGACAGCGTGAGGGCCCGGTAGGCGGCGACGACCTCGGGAGCGAGGGCTGCGACCGGCGCCGGCGCCGCTCCCGCGGGGATCACCACGCCGTCGGCGGCGACCGCCTCGATGGCCGCCGCGATCAGCCCGTCGGCCGGCGGGACGATCTGCGCGCCGTCGCCCAGGTAGAGCTTCAGGCCGTTGTCGGCGGCCGGGTTGTGGCTGGCGGTGATCACGATCCCCGCGGCGCAGCCCAGGTGGCGGATCGCGAACACCCCGATGGGGGTGGGCAGCGGCTCCCGCCCCAGGGTCACCGGGATCCCGTGGGCGGCGAGCACCTCGGCGCAGTCGGCGGCGAAGGCCCGCGAGCGGTGCCGGGCGTCGTGGGCCACCACCACGCCGCGCCCGGGCGCTCCCGAGGTGCCGTCGACCAGGTGGCGGGCGATGCCCGCCGCCGACTCCCGTACCAGGGCGCGGTTCATCCGCGTGGGGCCGGCGGCCATGGGCCCCCGCAGGCCGGCGGTCCCGAACTCCAGCCGACCCGCGAACCGCTCGGCCAGCGCGGCCCCCTCGCCGGCCGCCAGCATCGCCAGGAGCTCCGCGCGCGTCGCGGGATCGGGGTCCCGCGCGATCCACGCCTCGACGCGCCCGCGCAGCTCGGGCGCGATCCCCGCCATCACGCCGCCGCGGCCACCGCGCGCAGCAGCTCGGCCAGCCGGCCCACCGAGGCCTTTCCCGTGGCGAGCACGTCCCGGTGGTCGAGCGCCTCGGCGGAGAGCCCGGCGGCGAGGGTGGTGACCTGCGAGACACCGAAGACCTCGGCGCCCAGGTGGCGCGCGGCGATGGCCTCGAGCACGGTCGACATCCCCACCAGGTCGGCGCCCAGGGCGCGCAGCATCCGGATCTCGGCGGGCGTCTCGTAGCTCCCGCCCAGCAGGCCCGCGTACACGCCCTCGGGGATGCCCGGCACGGCGGCCGCCGCCGCGGCCCGCAGGCGCGGGCTGTAGAGGTCGGTGAGATCGGAGAAGCGGGCGGGGAACCCGGCGGGCGGGTCGGCGCCGGTCATGGGGCTGGTGCCGGTCAGGTTGAGGTGGTCGCTGATCACGACCGGCGTCCCGGGGCCGTTCGCCGGCACCAGCGACCCGGCGGCGTTCGTCAGCAGCACCGCACCGCAACCCGCGAGCACCGCGGAGCGCACCCCGTGGACGACCGTGCCGACGGGGTGATCCTCGTAGAGGTGCGCTCGGCCCGCGAGCACGAGCACGGGAACCCCGGCGACGTCCACCGAGTGCGCCATCCCGGTATGGCCCTGCACCGACGGCGCGGGGAAGCCCGGCAGCTCCGGCATGGGCGCGCTGGCCCGCGTCTCGCCCAGGGTGGCGACCACGTCGGCCCATCCGGACCCCAGCACCAGCACCGCGCGATGCTCACCGAGACGCTCCCGGATCCCGGCCGCACCGGCCTGGGCGGCGATGTATGGATCGTCCGGCACGGCGCGCACTATCGCACCGCCGGGGAGTGCTGTGAGCACACCCGGCCCGGCGGTTCCCCACCGGCCGTCGATCGGGTAGCTTCGTTCTGCCCCGTGTCCGAGGGGAGAACCGCGAGGAGCCCACCTCGCCCCCACAGGAGGCACCCGCATGCCCGAGGGCTCCGCCGTACCCATGGTCCTGATCCATGGCGCCTGGCTGGCCTCGAACAGCTGGGACAACTTCGTCACCTACTTCGGCGAGCACGGCTATGAGGTGTCCACACCCGAGTGGCCCCGCAAGCAGGAGGGCGCCCCGGCGCAGCGTGAGCACTCCGAGGACATCGCCGGCCTCGGCGTCACCGAGGTCGTCGACCACTACGAGGCGATCATCCGCGGGATGGACGAGCCGCCCGTGATCATGGGCCACTCGTTCGGCGGTCTCTTCACGCAGCTTCTGCTCGACCGCGGCCTCGGGTGCGCGGGCGTCGCGATGAGCCCGGCCCAGCCGAAGGGGATCCTGCGCCTGCCGCTCTCGACACTGAAGTCGGCGTCCCCTGCGCTTGCCCACCCATCGAAGCGCCACGGTGTGGTGCCCCTCACCCTCGAGGAGTTCACCTACGCGTTCGTCAACACGCTCTCGCCAGAGGACGCGAAGGCCGCCTACGAGACCTACTGCGTGCCCGAGACCGGGCAGATCTTCTACGAGGCCGGCTTCGCCAACTTCCAGCTGCACCCGGCGACGAAGATCGACTGGGGCAACCCGAACCGCGCGCCCCTCCTGATCGTGGGCGCGGAGAAGGACCACACCATCACGGCGTCGCTCTCGCACGACGAGTTCAAGAAGCAGAGCAAGTCGCCGTCGCCGACCGCCTACCTGGAGTTCGAGGGACGGCCGCACATGATGATGGCCGTGGAGGGCTGGGAGGAGATCGCGACGGCCATCGACGACTGGCTCAAGGGAACGCTGGCGGCGTAGGAGCGGGTTCACGGACGAGCGCTGATGACCACCTCCCGCGGGGCGGTCATCCACGCGGTGCGAAGCGCCTACGCCTCGGCGGCCCCGGTTTCGAGGCGCCTCACGGTGATTCCCGGAAAGCGGCTGAAGTCACGATCCTCGGTCAGCACCTCGGTCGCTCCCCACTCCCGGCAGACCGCGGCGATCGTCGCATCGTGGACCAGGTTGCCCCGAACGCCTCCGCTGGTCACGGCGGCACGGAGGAGATCCCAGTACCGCTCTCCAGGAGAGAGGATCCGCACGCTGGGGCTCTGCAGCAGCCGATCGAGAGCGGCAACCGATTCCCCCTCGTCGCCGGGCGGCTCGAGCACTCGGCGGTGGGTCGTCACGCGCAGGAACTCACCCAGGACGAAGACCGGAAGGCCCCACGCCGCCGGCCCCTCCGCCAGATCGCGTAGCGCTGCGACCGCGGCCTCGTGCTGAGGGAACTCCCGTCGGTGGGCGTAGACGAGCACGTTGGTGTCCACCGCGATCACCCGCGCCCGGCGCCTTCCTCCATCGCGTCGTAGAGAGCGTCGCGGTCGCTGATGTCCACGTCTGGAGGACGCCGGCCCTGGACGACCGGGAAGTCCAGGTGGAACTCGCCGCGCGCGGGCTTCGAGGTGAGCTCGGCGCGCAGCGCCTCCTCGATGATCCGGGTGAGCGTCACACCGCGTGCCATCGCTTCCTGCTTGGCGGCGCGAACAAGGGCGTCATCGAGATTCAGCGTGGTGCGCATGCAGACAAGCATACGCGATGATGCAGAGATCTGCGACCTCTCACGCCTCGATGTCGAGTCCCAGATCCAGGGCCGGCGCGGAGTGGGTCAGGGCCCCCACGGACACGGCGTCGACGCCGCATGCGGCGGCCGCGCGGGCGCCCTCGAGGGTCATCCCGCCCGAGGCCTCCAGCTTCGCCCGGCCCGCGCTGAGGGCGACGGCCTCGCGCATGGTCGCCGGGGTCATGTTGTCGAGCAGGATCCAGTCGGCGCCGGCGTCGATCCCTCGGCGCACCCCGTCCAGGTCGTCGGCCTCCACCTCCACGACCACGCCCGGGTAGGCGTGCCGGGCCTGGGCCACCGCGTCGGCCAGCTCCGCGCCGGCGAGCGCCAGGTGGTTGTCCTTCACCAGCACCTGGTCGTAGAGGCCCATCCGGTGGTTCGTGCCACCCCCGGCCGCGACGGCGGCCTTCTCCAGGGCGCGCATTCCCGGGGTGGTCTTGCGCGTGTCGAGCACCGCCACCGGCGCGCACGCCTCCACGTAGGCGGCCGTGAGCGTCGCGACCCCTGACAGGCGGCAGAGCAGGTTGAGCAGGGTGCGCTCCGCGGTCAGCACCGCGCGCGCCGGGCCCGAGAGCTCCGCCACGACCGTGCCGGGGGCCAGGCGCGCGCCGTCCTCGGCGAGCCACCGTGCGTGGATGCCGGTCTGGCGGCAGACCTCCTCGGCCGCCGCGCGACCGGCCAGCACCCCGTGGGCCCTCGACATCACCCGCGCCACGGCCCGCAGCCCGGCCGGCACGACCGACGCCGAGGTGATGTCGCCGCGCTCGCCCAGATCCTCGGCGAGCGCCGCGGCCACCAGCTCCCGGGTCGTCACGCCAGGGCGAGCATCCGGTCGAGGGCGACCCGGCCCCAGCGGCGCATCTCCTCCTCCACCCGGATCGGGTTCACCAGCTCGCCGGCGGCCAGCGACTCGAGGCACCAGGTGAGCTTCGGCAGGTCGATCCGGTTCATCGTCACGCACGGGCAGATGTCCTCCTTGAGGCAGGAGATCCGCACCTCCGGATGACGCAGCCGCAGCCGGTTGACGAGGTTCCAGTCGGTGCCGATGACGGCCGAGGCGCCGGGCGGAAGCTCCGCGCAGCGCCGGATGATGTACTCGGTGCTGCCGTCCTCGTCGGCGGCCTCCACCACGGGCCGCGGGCACTCGGGGTGGACGATCACCCGCACCCCGGGGTCCGCGGCGCGCGCCTCCTCGATCTGGCGCACGTTGAAGGCGGTGTGGACGTTGCAGAAGCCCTTCCACAGGATCACCTCGGCCTGGCCGAGGGCCTGCTCCGAGAGGCCGCCGAGCTCGGCCTTGCGAGGGTTCCAGACCAGCGGCTCGTCGGGGGCCATGCCCAGGCGGCACGCCGTGTTGCGCCCGAGGTGCTCGTCGGGGAAGAAGAAGATCGCGTCGCCCTCGGACCGCGCCCATCGGAAGGCCCTCTCGGCGTTGCCCGAGGTGCACACGGCTCCGCCGTGCTCGCCCACGAACGCCTTCAGGTCGGCCCCCGAGTTCATGTAGGTGAGCGGGATGACGCGCTTTCCGGGCAGCGCAGCGGTCATCTGGGCCCAGGCGTCGCGCACCGTGAAGATGTCGGCGCACTCGGCCAGGTGGCACCCGGCGCCCAGGTCCGGCAGCACCACGGTCTGGTGGGGCGCGCGGAGCACGTCCGCGGCCTCGGCCATGAAGTAGACGCCGAGGAAGACGATGAGCTCGGCCTCGGTGGCGGCGGCGCCGCGCCGGGCGAGCAGGAACGAGTCGCCCGTGACGTCGGCGAACGCGATGACGTCGTCGCGCTGGTAGTGGTGTCCGAGGATCACGGCCCGGGAGCCCAGCGCCCGGCGAGCCTCCCAGGCGCGCTCCCAGAGCTCCTCGTGGGCGCCGACGTCGTTCGCGGGTACGAGGCAGGCCGGCGCGGTCGCGGTGGGGGTCATGCGGCCTCCTTGGCGAGCACCCGGGGCTGCCGGGCGGCGGGGGCGATGGGGTGCGGGGAGCCCCCGACCCAGGCGATGCGCAGGGCCTGGCGCGGGTCGGGGTCGGGGTGGTCGCGGCGGAAGTGGGCGCCGCGGCTCTCGGTGCGCAGGGCCGCCGCCGCGGCGCTGGCGCGGGCGACGAGCAGGAGGTTGTCGGTCTCCGGGGCGGTGCCCTCGGGGAGGGCGGTCAGGGTGCCGGCTGCGTCTGCGAGGCCGTCGGAGTCGCGCTCGACGCCCACGCCGCGCCACATCGCCTCCTGCAGGGCGGCGCGCACCTCGCGACCG
>JAXIPH010000128.1:0-11448 GCA_045403035.1 Thermoleophilia bacterium
CCCCTCACCTACCGGGCCTCGATCGCGATGGCGCGCCTGGGACTGCGGGTGGCCGGCCGGCGGGGGTGGGCGCGGCGGCTGCCGGGCCCGGCCGGCGACTGGACCGACCAGCGCGACCTGCCCACGCGGTGGCCGCCGAGATAGCGCCCCTCGCGGAGGCGATCATCGCCGCCCTCACGCGCCGGCGGGCGAGCGGCGTCGTCGTGAGCGCGGCGGGCGCCGCGCACGCGGCGGTGGAGATGGCCGACGAGTGGGGCATCGCGCGCGCCCTGGTCGCCGCCGATCCGGTGCTCGAGGAGCTGGGCGTGTCGGACGCGCTCGGGGAGGACGGGCGCGAGGTGCTGCGGTGGCCCGAGGGCCGCGGCCACGGCTGGCGCGAGCTGCTCGGGCTCGAGGGCCCGGAGCTGACCCTGGGCGTCACCGTCCCGGCGCTCGGGGTGGCCGAGCGCGGCACCCTGGTGCTGGAGACCGGCCCGGGGCACGGGCGGTCGATCGACGTGGTGAGCATGTACCACCTGGCGGTCCTGCCGGCGTCGCGGCTGCGGGCCACCCTGGCCGAGGCGCTCGTCGAGACCTACGGCGGCGGGCGGCGCCCCCCCTCGGCCGTGTCCCTGGTCTCCGCGCCGAGCCGGACCTCGGACATCGAGAAGATCTCGACGCTAGGCGCCCACGGTGCAAAGGGCCTGCATCTGCTGGTCATCGAGGACCGCTGATCATTTCGGCGAGGACCGGGTCTGAGGTCGGCCTGGCCCATGAGACTGAAGAAGGGCGCCTTCCGGATCGTCATCCGGGCCGACGGGCGCACCGTCGTGAGGACGGGACGCTGAAGAAGTAGCCGGGGGGATGGGCGCCGCGATGCGGCGCCCAACCCCCCCGCACAAGCGGTTTGCGGGGGATCGCCACCCGCGACCATCGTCCAGGTGACAGCCCCGGCGGGCCCGTGAGAGAGTCGCCCCCGGCTGTCATCGACGAGGAGCGGACATGGGGCGCAAGGCGTGGACTCGGGCGGCGGCGGCCGTCGCCGTGGTGGCGGCGATCGCGGTCGCGACCGGCTGCGTGGTGTTCACGCCGGCCTCGGTGACGATCGCCCAGCAGCAGACCGTCGGGAACGTGCAGCTCAACTTCACGGTCTGCGCCTCGGGCACGGTCGCGGGTAGCTGCGCGGACAAGGGGACGTCGGGCTCCAACGCCGTCACCGGCACGGGTCAGGTCGTGATCGGCATCCAGGTGCCGAGCGCCGTCGGCCTGCCGGCGTCGTTTACGTCGACGGGCCCAGAGGCCCTCGCTTTCGCCGACAGCCCGAGCTACGCGGCGGAGCTGCAGCGCCTCGCGCCCGCGCCGAGCGGGCGGAAGTGGGTCGGCTACCTCTCAGCCGTGACCAACTACTCGGACACGAGCGGGCCCCAGAGCGCTCCGGTGACGCTCCCCCTGACCCTCGGACAGGGCCCGGACGGCAGCCCGTTCGTCGGCCCAGTCTCCGCCACGATCGTCCTCGGCGGGAGAATGGTGACCGCCCCCTCACCAGGCACGCGGTCCGTGGTCTGCCTTGACCCCGACCTCACGAAGCCGTTCCTGGAGGGCACGTCGCCGGATGTGAAGGTGGCCACCTGCGGCGACGCCACGGTCGCGCCCTCGACGCCGACGCGCGACCTGGGGATCCTCTCCGCCGGCGCGACCGCCAGCGGAGCGCCAGGGAGCCTCGCGAGCGTCCCCTTCACCCTGCGCTACGCGGGCACCGCGACCGCCACCGCGAACTTCACGCTGGCGGGGACGACGGCGCTCCCGAACGCAACGGTCGCCGTCACCCCCGGGACGCTCGCCCCGGCGAGCAACAGCGACAACCAGGCGCTCGTGGCGGTGGGCATTCCGGCCGGCGCTCGCGCGGGAGCCTACGAGGTGACCCTCACCGCGAAGCTGGCCAACGGCCAGACGCGCACCCGCACCGGGACGCTCACGGTGACCGGCGGGGGCGGAACGACGGGCGGAGGAGCCGCCCGGCTGAGGCTCACGACGATCCTTCCCAAGCGCCTCAGCGTGATCGCCGCCCGCAGATCGGGCATCGCCGTCCTGATCGGGGCCAGCAAGGGCGGCAGCGCCCGCGTCCAGCTCTTCCAGGGCACCGGCAAGAAGGGCAAGAAGCCGAAGGCGAGCAAGACCGTCCGCCTGCGGGTCCCCGGGCCGGTCCGGGTCGTCCTGCGGAGCTCGAAGCTGAAGGTGGGGCCCTACCGGATCGTGATCCGCTCCGACGGGCGCAACTTCGTGAGGCGGGCGGTGCTCAAGAAGTAGACCCGCCGCGGTGGTCGACGATCGTCCCCTCCGGTCCCTCGCCGACCACCTCCACCATGTCGCCGCACGAGAAGGGCCCCCCCTTCAGCGAGGTCACGATCACGGTCCGGCCGCCGATCTCCGCACGTCCGCGGCCCTGGGAGAGCACCTCCACGATCCGCCCGCGCGCACCGTCTTGCGGGTTCGGTTTGGACTCCACGCCTCCCCCTCCTTGGTCACGTCCCCCTGTGCGTGAAGCCCGCTAGCGGCGGGCGGCCTTGATCGCCCGATCCGCTTCCCGCTTGGCGTCGCGCTCCGCCATCGTACGACGCTTGTCGTAGAGCGTCTTCCCGCGCCCGAGGCCCAGCTCGATCTTGGCCCGGCCGCCGGCGAAGTAGAGCCGCAGCGGCACCAGTGAGAGACCCTTCTCCGCGAGGGCGGAGGCGAGGCGCTCGATCTCCCGGCGATGGAGCAGCAGCTTGCGGGTTCGGCGCGGGTCGTGGCCGCCGTATCCGGCGTTGTCGTACTCCGAGATGTGGGCGCCCACCAGCCAGGCCTCGCCCCCGCGGATCTGCACGTAGGCGTCCGTGATCGTGGCGCCGCGCTCGCGGAGCCCCTTCACCTCGCTGCCCTGGAGGACGAGCCCGGCCTCCACGCGGTCGGTGATCTCGTACTCGTGAAGCGCGCGGCGGTTGCGGGCCACGTCCTTGAAGCGCTCACCCGAGCCTGTCTTGCTGTTCCTGGTCGCCATCGGGCGACGATGTTAGCGACCGCGGCCCGCCGGGCGACCGCGCCGCGAGCGAGCCACCGTGGCCGGCGGACGCCGGGCGGGCGCCCCGCCAGAGGCCGGCTCCAGCTCCACGCGCCCGCGCAGGGGCTCGATGCGCACCACGCGCACCTCGAGGCGGTCGCCGAGCCGGATGCGCCGCCCGCTGCGGGTGCCGATCAGGCTGACGCCGAGGGGATCGGCGCGGAAGTGATCCTCCTCCAGGCGCCGCGACGGCAGGAAGCCGGTGAAGACGTCCTCCATCTGCAGGAAGAGGCCGGCGTCGATGAGGCCGACCACGGTTCCCTCCAGCCGGCTCTCCCACCCCCGCCGCGACAGGAGGTCGTCGAGCAGGAAGGCGGCGCAGATGTCGTCCCCCCGGCGCTCCACGGCGGCGGCCTCGCGCTCGGTGGCCGAGCTGTGGTCGGCGGCCTCGGCCAGCTCGGACGGCCCGGGGGCCGGGTCGCCGAGGCCCAGGGCGTCGAGCAGGCCGCGGTGCACCAGCAGGTCGGGGTAGCGGCGGATGGGCGAGGTGAAGTGCAGGTAGGCCGGGCTCGCGAGCCCGGAGTGCCCAGGCTCGTGGGGGGAGTAGTACGCCTGCCGAAGCGACCGCAGCACCAGCGTCCAGAACGCGGGCCCACCGCGGCCCGAGGCCAGGTGGCGCGCGACGGCATCGGCCGCGGCCGCGGCCGCGGCTCGGCGGGCCGCGGGGCCGAGCGGGCCCTCGGGCAGCGGAGGCGTGGCGACGTCCAGCTCGGCCAGCTGCTCGTAGAGGAGCTCGATGCGGCTCTGCGCCGGGTCCTGGTGGTGGCGGAAGACGGTGGGCTTCCCGCGGGCGATGAGATAGCGCGCGACGCCCTCGTTCGCGGCGATCATGCACTCCTCCACCAGGGAGTGGGCCGGGGTCTGGCCCTCGAGGTGGATCCCGGCCACGCGATCTCCTGCGAACGTGACGACCGGCTCGGGGGAGGAGGCCTCGAGCGCGCCGCGGGCGAGGCGCCGCTCGCGCAGGACCCGGGCCACCAGGGCCGCGCGCGCCAGGTCGGTCTCCAGGCCCGGATCGCCCAGGGTCTCCCCCGCCGTCAGCGCGTCCACCTCGGGGTAGGTGAGCCGCCGCTCGGAGCGGATCAGGGAACGGGAGAAACGGGTGTCCGTGACCTCGCCACCGGCCGCGACCACCATCTCCACGGTCACCGCGGCGCGGTCGACGCCGGGCCGCAGGCTGCAGAGGTCCGAGGACAGGCGCGCGGGGAGCATCGGATCGACCGCCCCGGGCACGTAGACGGACGTGCCGCGCCGGGCCGCCTCGCGATCGAGGGGCCCCCCGGCGGAGACGAAGCGCGACACGTCGGCGATGTGGACCCACAGGCGGGTGGCGTCGACTCCCTCCGAGGCGACGGCGATGGCGTCGTCGTGGTCCTTGGCCCCCTCGGGGTCGATGGTGATCACCCGCTGGTCGCGCAGGTCGCGGCGCCCCCGGTCGCCGGCCGGGGCGTCCTCATCCTGGGCCTCGGCCTCCTCGAGGGCGGCCCGCGGGAAGGGGAGCCCGAGCCCGTTGGCCGCCAGCAGGGCCCGCAGGGCGGCGCGCGGCGAGCGCGCCGAGCCGTGGACGGCCGTCACCCGGCCCGCCCGGCCGCGCATCGTCACCGTGACCAGGTCCCCGACCTCGGCCCCGTCACGCGCTCCCTTGGCGAGGGGCACGCGCGGGCCCGGCTCGAAGGCCGGCTGGGCCGCCGCGCCGCGCCCGGCCGACACCAGCTCGGCGACCAGCACCGGGTGGGAGCCGCCCCGCGGGCTCATGGGGCGTCCGCGAGCGCCTGGCGCAGGCCCCGCTGCAGCACCTCGTCGGCGGGCGTGTCCGGGTCGTCGGACACCTTCACGCCGGGGGGCAGGCCCCGCTTGGCCAGGTCGTACCCGTCGGGCGTCAGGTAGCGGGCCGTGGTGAACTTCAGCGCCCCGCCGTCGCGCAGCGGACGGCTCGTCTGCACCAGGGCCTTGCCGAAGGTGCGCCCGCCCACGAGCGCGGCCCGGTCGGCGTCGCGCAGCGCCCCGGCGACGATCTCGCTTGCGCTTGCGCTGCCCTCGTCCACCAGGACGGCCAGCGGCAGGTCGCCCGCCGCCGGGTCGCCGCTCGTCTCGAGCGTCTTCCGCGGCGAGTGCAGGCTCTCGGTGGTCACGACCGGCGTGCCGGGCGGCAGGAACACCCCCGCCACCCCCACCGCCTCGGTCACGAGCCCGCCCGGGTCCTGGCGCAGGTCCAGCACCAGCGCCTCCGCCCCGTGGGCCCGCAGGCGCTTCACCGCGTCGCCCAGCGCGGTGGCGGATCCCCGGACGAACCGGGGCAGGCGCAGATAGCCCACCTTCCGGCCACCGACGGTCTCCATGCGGGAGACGACGGGCGGGGCCGTGATGTCACGGCGGGTGAGCGTGAGCTGCCGCACGGGGGAGTCGCCGGTCACCACGCCCAGGCGCACCTGGGTGCCCTCCGGGCCGCGGACCCTGGCGGCGGCCCCGGCCAGGTCGGCCCCGGTGAGGCGCTTCCCGTCGATCGACACCAGCCGGTCGCCGCTCGTGATGCCGGCCTCGTCCGCGGGACCCCCGGACACGACGCTCCGCACGACCAGGGAGTCCCCCCGGGCGAGGAGCACGAGCCCCACCCCGGAGTAGGTGCCGTCGTAGCTGCGGCGAAGCGCGGCGAGCTCGTCCTCGCTGAGGTAGTCCGTGTAGGGATCGTCGAGCGCCTCGATCAGCCGGTCCACCGAGAGGCTCTCCAGCTTCTTCTCGTCGATCGGCTTGTAGTAGTCGTCGCGCAGCACCTCGAGCACCTGGTCGGGCAGGGCCTGCCCGCTCTCCCCGAGCAGGAATCCGCGCAACGGATCGCGCAGCTGCGTGAGACCGGTTGCATCGGCGTGACCGCCGACCACCACGCCGCCCACGAAGACGACGAGAAGGACGAGCGCCCCCGCGACGATGGCGAGGAGCCGGCGGGCTCTCATGGGCGTCTGCGCCGGCTCACGCGGTCCGATGATACGCCGGTCCCGGCGCACCGCCCGCCAAGCGGGGCGAACGGGCGGCTAGACCTTGAGGAAGCGGCGCAGCGTGATGCCGCTGCCGAGCGCGCCCACGACCGCGCCGGCCGCGATCAGGATCAGCCCGAGCGCCGGGAAGCCGATGGTGGTGGCCTCGTCGCGCGTGAGGTCGCTGTCGGCGCCCTCGATCCACTGGTCCACGACGCCCACCTTCACCGCCCACAGGAGCGCCACCGACAGCACGGCTCCCAGCAGGCCGCAGACGATGCCCTCGATCACGAACGGCCACCGGATGAACCAGTTGGTGGCGCCCACCAGCTTCATCACCTCGACCTCGCGCCGGCGGGCGAAGATCGAGAGCCGGATCGTGTTCCCGATCAGCAGGATCGAGGCGACCAGGAGGATCGTGATGAGGCCGAGGCCGGCCCACTGGATGAAGCGGGCGACCGAGAGCAGCTTGTCCGCCGTCTCCTTGCCGTAGGAGATGCCCTCCTCCTGATCGACCGCGGGCTGGCTCTGGAGGGCCGCCACGATCTCGGGAGCCTGCTCCACGTCGGTCGGCTTGAGGCGGAAGTTGGCGGGCAACGGGTTCGAGCCCACGAGGTCGGTGATGTCCGGGTCCTTCAGCCGGGACCTGAGCTCCGCCAGGGCCTGGTCCTTGTTGATGTAGGTGGACTCCTTGATCAGCCCCTGCGCCTCGAGGTCGGTGATCGCCGCCTGCAGCTGGTTGACCTGGGCGACCTTCGCCGAGTCGGCGATGTACACCCGGACGTCGATCCTGCTCTTCTGCGAGTCCACGGCCGATTGGACGTACAGGAACGACGGGATGAAGGCGCCGAGGATGAAGACCGCGATCAGCACGGTCACGGTGGCGGCGATCGAGACGGCGGCGTTGGCCCGGATCGAGCGGACGGCCTCCGCCAGGAAGAAGCGCAGTCTCACGAGGTCTAGGAGTCGGCGCGCGTGTAGCTGGCCTGGCGCTGGTCGCGGACCAGCCGTCCGTTCTCCAGCGCGACCACCCGCATCTGCATCTTGTCGACCATCTCGCGGTCGTGGGTGGCCATGATGACCGTGGTCCCGGTGCGGTTGATGCGGTAGAGCAGCTGCATGATGCCGATCGAGGTCTCGGGGTCGAGGTTCCCCGTGGGCTCGTCGGCGATCAGCAGGCGCGGGTGGTTGACGAACGCGCGCGCGATCGACACGCGCTGCTGCTCGCCGCCCGACAGCTCGTTGGGGTAGCGGCCGCCCTTCTCGGACAGGCCCACGAGGGCGAGCGTCTCGGGCACCTTGCGCCGGATGCTGCGGGGGTTCTCGCCGATCACCTGGAGCGCGTAGGCCACGTTCTCGTAGATCGTCCGCCCGGCGAGCAGCTTGAAGTCCTGGAAGACGCACCCGATGGCGCGCCGCAGGTAGGGCACCTTGGAGCGGCGCAGGCGCTGCAGGTTCCGCCCGCCCACCGTGATCGTGCCCTCGGTGGGGTCGAACTCCTTGATCAGCAGCCGGATGAACGTGGACTTGCCCGAGCCCGAGGCGCCCACCAGGAAGACGAACTCCCCGCTCTCGATGGAGAGGGACAGGTTCTCGAGCGCCGTGACGTCGGGGCCGTACGACTTCGTGACCCCGTCGAGGATGACCATCGGCCCGTCCCCGGGGCGCAGCATCGACCGCCGGTCCGAGCGGACGAGCGACGAGGTGCGCGCCCGCGCGCGCTCCCGCGCGCGACGCGGCGGCGTGTCAGGGGAGGAGGGTGTGGTGGGGGCGTCGGTGCTCATGGAGACCAGATGCGCCGGTGCGCCGGAGGGCGCCGGAAGGGCGGCTCCGCCTTCGGACAGGCCGTGGGCGGATGCGACCGTTGCGTGAAGCGAGCAGGAGGGTAACCCGTGGCCCGGCAGGGTGTCAATCCGTGAAAGTCGCCGGAAAACCGCACGATCCAGCCTTCGACGCGGTCCAGATCAGTCCTGCCCGGCGGAGCTCCCGGCGCCCTCCGAGACCACGGGAACCCCTCGTGCACGGCGATCCAGCTCGGCCCGGATGAACTCGTCGAGGTCGCCGTCGAGCACGCCCTGCGCATTCCCCGTCTCGTGCCCGGTACGAAGGTCCTTGACCATCGTGTAGGGATGCACCACGTAGGAGCGGATCTGGCTCCCGAAGCCGATGCTCTGGCTCTCTCCGCGGCTCTTGGCGGCCTCGGCCTCGCGGCGGTCGAGCTCCTTCTGAACCAGGCGCGCGCGCAGGAGCGCCATCGCGGTGGCGCGGTTCTGGGTCTGCGAGCGCTCGTTCTGGCACTGGACCACGATCCTGCTGGGCAGGTGGGTGATCCGGACGGCCGAGTCGGTCTTGTTCACGTGCTGCCCGCCGGCGCCGCTCGCGCGGTAGGTGTCGATCTTCAGGTCCTTGTCGAGGATCTCCACGTCGACCGCCTCGCTCACCAGCGGGGCCACCTCCACCGCCGCGAAGGACGTCTGCCGCCGGTTGGCCGAGTCGAACGGCGACAGGCGCACGAGCCGATGCACGCCGCTCTCGGCCGACAGCAGCCCGTACGCGTTCGGGCCGTGCGCCGTGAAGGTGGCCGACTTGATCCCCGCCTCGGTCCCCTCCTGGACCTCCTTGAGGTCGGTGCGCAGCCCCCGCCGCTCCGCCCAGCGCAGGTACATGCGCAGGAGCATCTCGGCCCAGTCCTGGGCGTCGGTGCCACCCTCGCCGGCGTTGATCGACACCACCGCGTCGCCGGCGGCGTGCCGGCCCGAGAAGAGGCGCGCCTCCTCGAGCCGCCCGAGCTGGCCGTCCGCGCGCCGCAGGCCCTCGTCGAGCTCCGCGATGAAGTCGGGGTCGGGCTCCTCCGCCGCCTCGCGGGTGAGCTCGGCCAGCTCGCTCAGCGCGTCGAGATCTCCGCGGAGCCCCTCGTACTCGACCAGGCGCGAGCGCGCCCCGGCGTGCTCGGCCGAGATCTCGGCCGCGGTGGGCGCGTCGTCCCAGAAGCCCGGCTCCCCCATCGCCGACTCGAGCTCGGCGATCCTGCGCTCCAGGGTCGGCGGGTCAAAGGTAGTCGCCCAGGACGCCGGCCCGCTCCCGCAGTCGGGCGGCACGCTGGACGAGGTCTTCGAGCGACGGGCTCGAGTCGGTGCTCATGGGAGTGCTATGCGCCGTGGCAGCGCTTGTACTTCTTCCCCGAGCCGCACGGGCAGGGGTCGTTGCGGCCCACCTTCTGGTCGTCGCTCAGCACGCGCTGCTCCACGACGGCCACCGCCCCGCGACCCTTCTCGACCTCGGCCTCCTCCTCCACGACGCCGACCTCGTCGTCGGCGACGGCCCCGTCGAAGCCCTGGATCGGGTCGCTCTGGTACGTGTAGTCCACGTCGGCGACCCGCTGCTCCTCGGCCTCGGGAGCCCGGTCGACCTGGATGTGGAACATGTACCGCACGAACTCGCTCTTCACGATGTCCATCATCTCGTCGAACATCCCGTGGCCCTCCAGGCGGTACTCGGAGAGCGGGTCCTTCTGGCCGAGCGCCCGGAGGTGGATGCCCTCGCGGAGGTAGTCCATGTTGTAGAGGTGCTCGCGCCAATGTTGGTCGATGAGCTGGAGCAGCACCCAGCGCTCGAGATCGCGCACCAGCTCCGAGCCGAGCTCCTCCTCGCGCCGGTCGTAGGCGTCCATCGCGTCGTCCTCGAGCTTGTCGAGCAGCTCCTCGCGCGTCAGCGGGTCGGCCTCGTCGTCGAGGTCGGCCTGGATGTCGTCGAGGGTGAAGCTCATCGGGTAGTAGCCCTGGAGCGCCCCGAGCAGCCCCTCGAGGTCCCAGTCGGCCGGCAGCGACTCCTCGTCGCCGTACTGGTCGATGATCCCGACGAGCGTCTCCGCGATCCAGTCGCGCGCCTGCTCCCCGAGGTCCTCGCCCTCCAGCACCCGCCGGCGCTCCGAGTAGAACACCTCGCGCTGCTTGTTCAGCACGTCGTCGTACTCCAGGACGCGCTTGCGGATGTTGAAGTTCTGCTCCTCGACCTTCTTCTGGGCGCCCTCGACGGTCTTGGTGAGCATCCTCGCCTCGATGGGCAGGTCGTCCCCCGGCCCGAGGCGGTCGAGGATCTTGTAGATCCGGTCGCCCGAGAAGATGCGGATGAGGTCGTCCTCCGCCGACAGGAAGAAGCGCGAGAGGCCCGGGTCGCCCTGGCGTCCCGACCGGCCGCGCAGCTGGTTGTCGATGCGCCGGCTCTCGTGTCGCTCGGTGCCGACGATGTAGAGGCCGCCGAGCTCGGAGACGCCCTCCCCCAGCTTGATGTCCACGCCGCGCCCGGCCATGTTGGTGGCGATCGTGACCGAGCCGAGCTCTCCGGCGTGCTGGATGATCTCGGCCTCGCGGGCGTGGTTCTTCGCGTTCAGCACGCTGTGCTCGACGCCGCGCCGGGTGAGCATGCCGGAGAGCATCTCGGAGATCTCCACCGAGATCGTCCCCACCAGCACCGGCTGGCCGCGCTCGTGCGCCTCGGCGATCTCCTCGACGACGGCCCGGTACTTCGCGTCCTTGGTCTTGAAGATGTAGTCGTTCTGATCGAGCCGGATCATGTCCCGGTGGGTCGGGATCGAGACGACCTCGGCCTCGTAGATCTTGGCGAACTCGTTGGCCTCGGTGGAGGCCGTTCCCGTCATGCCCGAGAGCTTGTCGTACATGCGGAAGTAGTTCTGGAGGGTGATCGTGGCGAGGGTCTGGTTCTCCTCGCGGATCCGCAGCCCCTCCTTCGCCTCGAGCGCCTGGTGGAGGCCCTCGGAGTAGCGGCGCCCCTCGAGGACGCGGCCGGTGAACTCGTCCACGATCATGAGCTCGCCCTCGCGGACGATGTACTCCTTGTCCTTCCGGTAGAGCGAGTGGGCCTTCAGCGCCTGGATGAGGTGGTTGACCAGGTTGCCGTTGACGTCGAGGTAGAGGTTCTCGATGCCGAGCGCCTTCTCCACCTTGTCCACGCCGCTCTCCGTGGGCGAGGCCGTGCGGTGCTTCTCGTCGACCTCGAAGTCGTCGCCCGTCTTGAGCGTCGGGACGATGCGCGCGAAGCGGTAGTACGTGTCGGTCGCGGCCTCGGGGACGCCCGAGATGATGAGCGGCGTGCGCGCCTCGTCGATGAGGATCGAGTCGACCTCGTCCACGATGCAGAAGGCGTGGCCGCGCTGAACGCAGTCGGCCAGGCGGACGGCCATGTTGTCGCGCAGGTAGTCGAAGCCGAACTCGGCGTTCGTGCCGTAGGTGACGTCGGCGGCGTAGGAGTTCCGCCGCTCGGGCTCGGGCATCATCGAGGCGATGACGCCGACGCTGATCCCGAGGGCGTCGTAGATGGGCTTCATCCACAGGGCGTCGCGCCGGGCCAGGTAGTCGTTGACCGTGACCAGGTGCACCCCGC
>JAXIPH010000016.1:0-4955 GCA_045403035.1 Thermoleophilia bacterium
GAACAACTACTACGGCGGCTCTGGGTGCTGCAGCAGCAGCAGCAGCGCCGCATGGGCCGCCGCGGGTGGGATGGCGGTCGGGATGATGCTCGGCGCGGCGGTCGCGTCCACGCCCCCGAGCTCGACGACGGTGGTCGTCCAAGGCACCCCCTATCAGTACGCGAACGGCGTCTACTACGCGCCGGCGCCGTCGGGCTCCGGCTACGTCGTGGTGCAGGCGCCCCCCGGCGCCACGGTCTCCACGCTGCCGCCGGCGGCGGTCACGGTGCAGGCCAACGGGCAGAGCTACGAGTACCTGAGCGGCGTCTTCTACCAGGCGAGCTACACGCCGAGCGGTCAGCTCAGCTACCAGGTCGTGCAGGCGCCGATCGGCGCCACCGTCTACTCGCTCCCGCAGGGCGTGAAGCCGAACAACGTCGGCGGCGCCGCGTACTACAACTACGGAAGCACCTGGTTCCGGGCCTTCTACAGCGGGAACGAGACGGCCTACATGGTCGTCCAGAATCCGCTGGCCTGAACGGGGCGACGTGAAGAAGGGCTGGCGCGTCGTCGTGAACGCCGACCTGCGCGGCGGCAAGAAGGTCGTGACCTACCTCGAGGTCGTCGATACTCCCTGAAGAGCGGGGCCTACAACCAGCCGGTCGCCGACGCCTCGCTCCTCGCCTGCCCGGACTGCGACCTGGTGCAGCGCCTTCCGGACCTCGAGCCGGGAGGGTCCGCGCGCTGCCCCCGCTGCGACCTGGAGCTGTGGCGGCGCCGCGACGCCTCGCGCCACCGGACGCTCCCGCTGACGCTCACCGCCGCGGTGCTCTACCTGGTCGCCAACTCGTTTCCCATGCTGGGCCTCACGGCGGTCGGGCGGGAGGCCTCGACGACGGTGCTCGGAGGAGCCGAGCAGCTCTGGCGCGACGGGCGGGAGATCGTCGCGGGGCTGGTGCTCTTCACCGCGGTGATCGCGCCGGCGCTCCAGATCGGCTTCATGCTGGCGATCCTGCTCGGCGCCCACCGCGAGCGCGCGCCGAGCTGGGTGGGGACGCTCCTCCGCCACCACCCGACCACCCGGACCTGGAGCATGATCGAGGTCATGATGCTCGGCGTGCTGGTCGCCCTGATCAAGATCGCGGAGCTCGCGACGGTGATCCCGGGAGTGGCGATGTTCGCGCTCGGGGCGCTCGTCTTCCTGCTCGCCGCGATCCAGGCGAGCTTCGATCCCCGGGAGGTGTGGGAGCGCGTCGAGTGGGCGGAGGCCAGGGCGCGGGGAGCCGGCGCCCCGGACCGGATGGCCGAGGCGACGCCGTGAGCGCGGCCGCCCCGACGGCCCCGAGCGCGATGCAACTCGGTCTCCAGAGCTGCGAGGGCTGCGGCCTGCTCTCGCGCCCCGCGCCCGGCGAGGAGGAGGGGCGCTGCCCGCGCTGCGACGAGGAGCTCGCGTTCCGCAAGCCTGCGAGCCTGCAACGCACCTGGGCGTATCTTCTCGGCGCGGCGATCTGCTACGTCCCGGCCAACGTCCTCCCGGTGCTGACGACGACCACGGCCACGGGCAGCGACTCCGACACCATCCTGCAAGGCGTCGTGCTCCTCTGGTCGCCGACCGGGTGGCCGCTCTCGCTCATCGTGCTCGCCGCGAGCATCATGATCCCGAGCGCCAAGATCCTGACCCTGGCCTACCTGCTCGTCAGCGTGCAGCGCGGCTCGGTCCAGAACAACGGGCAGCGCGTCCGGCTCTACCGGATGGTCGAGCTGATCGGACGCTGGTCGATGGTCGACGTCTTCGTCGACGCCTTCACCGCGGCCCTGGTGCAGCTCCAGCCGCTGATGTCGGTGGCGCCGGCGCCGGGCCTTCTCTTCTTCGCGGCCGTCGTGGTGCTGACGATGCTCGCGGTCGAATCCTTCGATCCCCGGCTGATCTGGGATTCCTCGAGCGCCAGGGAGATTCGACATGCCTGAAAGCGATCGACCGCTCCCCCGATCCCCCGAGTCGAGAGTCGTCGCACGCAGGCGCACGCGGCTCTCCCTCGTGTGGCTGATCCCGATCGTGGCGGCGGTCGCCGGGGCCTGGGTCGCCGTGACCCGGATCCTGGCCGAGGGGCCGAAGATCACGATCATCTTCCGTTCGGCGGAGGGGCTCGAGGCCGGCAAGACCAAGATCGAGTACAACGGGGTCCAGGTGGGCACCGTGACCGCGATCGAGCTCTCGGACGACCACCGGAGCGTGATCACGACCGCGCAGATGGCCCCCAAGACGGAAGGCTTCCTGGTCGAGGACACGAAGTTCTGGGTCGTGCGCCCGCGGATCTCGGGCGCCACCGTGACGGGGCTCGGCACCCTCGTCTCTGGGGCCTACATCGGCTTGGAGATCGGTACCTCGGCGAAGTCCCAGCGCCGCTTCGAAGCGCTCGAGACGCCGCCGGTGGTGATGGGCGACGCGCCCGGCCGCTTCTTCGTGCTGAAGACCGCCAACCTCGGCTCGCTCGACAGCGGCACGCCGATCTACTTCCGGCGCCTGCAGGTCGGCGAGGTGGCGTCGTACGAGCTCGACCCGGACGGCCAGGGCCTGAGCGTGAAGGTGTTCGTGAAGGCGCCCTACGACCAGTACGTCACTCCGACGACGCGCTTCTGGCACGCGAGCGGGGTCGACCTCTCGCTCTCCGCGAGCGGGCTCAGCGTGCAGACCCAGTCGGTCGTCTCGATCCTGATCGGGGGCATCGCCTTCGAGACGCCGGCGACCGGCCCGGCCCTGCCCCCGGTCGAGGCGGAGGCCGTCTTCACCCTCTTCAGCGACCGGGCGGCGGCCTTCAAGCCGGCCGCCCGCGATCCGCAGACCTACCTGGTCGTCTTCAAACAATCGGTCCGCGGGCTCGCGGCCGGCGCGCCGGTCGAGTTCCGCGGCATTCCGATCGGCGAGGTCGTCGACGTCACCGCGCAGGTGGACCCGAAGACCTTCGAGTTCTCCGTGCCGGTGACCCTCCGGTTGGAGGCGGAGCGGCTCGGGGTGAAGGTCCTCGAGCCCCAGCCCGGCGTCGATCGCGAGGCCGTCCGCCGGAAGCTGGTCGACACCTTCGTCTCGCGTGGGGTCCGCGCGCAGCTTCGGACCGGGAGCCTCTTGACCGGGTCGCTCTTCGTGGCTCTCGACTTCTTTCCCGACGCGCCCCCGGCCACGGTGGACTGGTCGCAGCAGCCGGTGCAGCTGCCGACCATCCCGGGCGAGCTCGAAGCGGTCGAGGCGAGCGTCGTCAACATCATCAAGAAGCTCGACGAGATCCCCTTCAAGGCGATCGGCGTCGACCTGCGCAAGGCCATCGTCGAGCTCGACCGGACGCTCGTGAGCGCGCGCGGCACGCTCGACAACGCCAACGCCTACGTCGAGCCGAACTCGGTCCTGGGCCAGCAGCTCGACAGCACGCTCCAGGAGGTGAGCGGCGCGGCCCGCGCGCTGCGCCTGCTCGCCGACTATCTCGAGCGCCATCCCGAGGCGCTGATCCGCGGCAAGACGGGGGAGGCGAAGTGATGGCGGGCCGACTCACGCATCTGCTCCTGGTCGCGCTGGTCGCGGGTGCCGCGGCGGCCTGCGGGACGTCGGCGCCCTCGCGCTACTACACCCTCGACTCCACGGCGACTGCGGACGCGGCGCCGGCCGCGCACACCGGCGTCATGGTCGGGCCGGTGTCCGTGCCGGCCTCGGTCGACCGCCCGGAGTTCGTGGTCCAGGTGGCGCCGAACCGCGTCGAGATCGACGAGTTCAACCGCTGGGCGGCGCCGCTCGGCGAGAGCATCGCGCGCACCGTCGCCGGCGACCTCGCCGCGCTGCTCGGGACGCCGGACGTGGCCACCGCGCCCTTCGCGAACTTCGACCCGGCCTACCGGGTGACGATCGACGTCCAGCGCTTCAACTCGGTCCGGGGCGAGGCGGCGCTGGTCGAGGCGGTGTGGGCGGTGCGCGAAACGGCGGGGGGCAAGACGCGCTCGGGTCGCACGCTCGCGCGCGAGGCCGTGCAGGGCGAAGGTTTCGAGGCGCTCGCCGCCGCGCACAGCCGCGCCCTCGCGAAGCTCTCCGCCGATATCGCCGCGGCGATCCGGGCGGCAGCCGATTCTCGCTGAACGACGAGGGCGGTCGCTTGAGGGGGCGAGCCTCGAGCCTCCGCTCTCGACGCGGATCACTGCCGGGCTACTTCGACCTCGTAGTTGGCGTAGCCGTACTCGTTGTCGCGCGACGCCAAGTATCGGTCGCCGAGTCGATAGACGGTCACCTCGAACGGCGTGCCGCCGATCTGCGTGATCAGGTGGCCGTCACGGATCTCGTACGGGATCTGGCCACCGTGCAGCGTCTCGACCATGGAACTCAGATCCGGCGTCTTCCCGTCGACGGCTGTGATCAGACGCTGGCCGCCGGTCTCGTAGAGGATTTCGAAGCGCTGGCCGGTGACGGCGTTGCGCACTCGCACCGTCTTGCCCACGACGAGCTGCGTGAGCTGCGCGTCATCGAGCGCCAGCGCGCCCTTCCGCACGAGCTCGGCCACCGTCACGCCGGGCTTCGCGGCCTTGCGCGCCTGCGCGCTCGGCGTGTACCAGATCGGCGAGCTCCACGCGCGCTCCTGGATCGTCGTCGCCACTCCGTCGGACGGCACCCTGCCGAGCTGCACGGCCTGGATCGTGCTCCAGCGCGGGGTCGGGATCTCGAGCACGCGGACGTAGTAGAACGCATCGAGGCTCGGATCGAAGTCCGGGTCCTTCCACACGGTCTTCAGCTCCACCGCGCCGATGCTGTTCGTGTAGGTGCCCTTCGCGATGTCCTCCGTGGAGCCGATCGGCGGCACCTTGCCGGTGGCCGGATCGGGCTTGCGCGTGCCCGCCCAGACGACGTCGTAAATCTTCTCAAAGGACTGGCCGTTCTTGCTCCAACCCTTGACGATCTGGATGCGATCGAGGTTGCCGCTGTCGGGGTCCTTCGCCGCCCA
>JAXIPH010000308.1:0-3805 GCA_045403035.1 Thermoleophilia bacterium
CGTGGCCCCCGACCACCTCGACCGCCACGGTAGCCTGGAGCGCTATCGCGACGCCAAGCTGAGGCTGTTCGCCGCCCAGGAGCCCGGTGATCTCGCGATCCTGCCGCGGGCGCTCGGGGCGCGCGTGCCGGCCGGGGCCCGCCACGTGGACGACGGGCCGCCGGGCCCGCGCGCGGCCGCCTGGGCCGAGGGGGGCCTCCACGTGACCGGCCTGGGGCGCGTGATCGGCTGGGACGACGTGCTCCTGCGCGGCCGCCACAACCGCGAGAACGCGATGTCCGCCGCCGCCCTCGCCGCCCACGCCGGCGTCGGCCCCTCGGCCCTCGCCGCGGGCCTCGCCAGCTTCCCGCCCGTGCCCCACCGCCTGGAGCCGGTCGGCGCCGCGGGCGGGGTGGCCTTCGTCAACGACTCCAAGGCCACCAACCCCGACGCGGCGCTGGCGGCCCTCGACGCCTATCCGCGCGGGGTGCACCTGATCGCCGGCGGGCGGGCCAAGAGCACCCCCTTCGGCGCCTTCGCCGCCGCCGCCCGCGCCGCGGTGGTGCGGGCGTACCTGATCGGGGAGGCCGGGCCCGAGATCGGCGAGGCCATGAGCGCGGCGGGCGTCCCCACCGAGGATGCGGGCACGGTGGCGGCCGCCGTCGCCTCGGCGGCCGCGCGCGCCCGGCCCGGGGAGACGGTCCTGCTGGCGCCGGGCTGCGCGAGCTTCGACCAGTTCTCCGGGTACGAGGAGCGCGGGGAGGCCTTCCGCGCGGCGGCCCGCGCGGCCGGCGCACGCTAGGCCGCCGCCGCCCGTCACGGGCCCGGCGGGCAAGGGAGGCGCCGGCGTGCGGCGAACACCACCCAACGGTGGCTTCATCCCGACCCTCGACCCGATCCGCGCCGCGCCGCCCGTCCGCCTCCGGCGCGGTCGGGGCCGAGCGCCTGCTGACGGGCGTCGTCCTGGCGCTGGTCTCGTTCGGCCTGGTGATGGTGTACTCGACCTCCAGCGCCACGGCGCTCCTGAGCGAGGGCGACCCCCTTGGCCTGGTGACCCGTCAGGCCGCCTACGCCGTCGTCGGCTTCGGTGCCTACCTCTTCTGCGCGCGGATGAGCCCCGAGGGGATGCGGCGGCTCGGCCCGCCGGCGCTCCTGGTGGCGGGCTTCCTGCTGTTGGTGGTGCTCGCGCCGTCCATCGGGACGCAGGTCAACGGCTCGCGCCGCTGGATCTCGCTCGGGGGCCTCGGGCAGGTGCAGCCGTCCGAGATCGCCAAGCTGGCGCTCGCGCTGTGGATCGCCCAGGCGGTGGTCCGCCGCCCCGCCGCTCTCCGCACCCCGAAGGGCCTCGCGCCGGTGCTGCTCGTGACCGGCGCGCTGGGGCTGCTGATCCTGATCGAGCCGGACATGGGCACCGCCGTGACCCTCTGCGCGATCGCCTTCGCGATGCTCGTGGTGGCCGGCGCGCGCATGCGCCACCTCGGCACGCTCGTGGGCGCCGGGGTCTTCCTGGCCGTCATGGCGATCCTGATCGAGCCCTACCGGCGCGAGCGCCTGATGATCTTCCTCGACCCCTGGAGCGACCCCAACGGCTCCGGGTTCCAAAGCGTCCAGGCGCAGGTTGCGCTCGGCTCGGGAGGCCTGCACGGCGTCGGCCTGGGCGACGGGGTGCAGAAGGCGTTCTACCTGCCCGAGGCGCACACGGATATGATCCTCGCGACGGTGGGGGAGGAGCTTGGCCTCATCGGCGTGCTGGCGGTGCTCGTCGCATTCGGGCTTTTCGCCGTTGCCGGATACCGCATCGCGCTGTCGGCCCGGGACCTTCACCAGCAGGTGCTGGCGGCGGGCCTCACGACGCTGGTGGTCGTGCAGGCGGCCATCAACATCGGCGCTGTGGTCGGTGTGCTGCCCGTCACCGGCGTGCCGTTGCCGTTCGTGTCCTTCGGCGGCAGCAGCCTGATCATCCTCCTCGCCTGCTCCGGACTCCTTGTCAACATCGGACGCCGATCCCAGAGACAGGCCAGCCGGCTCGCCGTCGCGCCCGGTGAGGGTCGTGATCGCGGCCGGGGGGACGGGCGGCCACGTGATGCCGGCGCTGGCCGTGGCCGACGCGCTGCGCGCGCGGGGGGCTGAGGTCGGCTTCATCGGGGCCCGCGGCGCCAGCGCGTCGGGCCGGGTTCGCGAGGCCGGCTACCGGGAGGACCTCATCCCGCTGCGCGGGCTGGTGCGCAAGCTGTCGCTCCGCAACCTGTGGGCGCTCGTCCTGGCGGCCGCGGCCACGCCGCGCGCGGCGCTGCTGCTGGCGCGGCGGCGCGCCGACGTGGTGGTGGGCGGCGGCAGCTACGTCGCCGGGCCGGTCGCGCTCGCGGCCTGGCTGACACGGCGCCCCGTGCTGCTGATGGAGGCCGACTCCCACCTCGGCGTGGCCAATCGCCTGGCGGCCCCGCTCGCGCGTCGCGTCGCGCTGGCCGTCCCGCTGAGGGGCCGCACCGGGCGACGGTACGTCGTCACCGGCCGCCCGGTCAGCCGGGCCGTGGTGGAGGCCACCCGGACCGCGGGGCGGCGGGCCTTCGGGATCCACCCCGGCGCGACCGTGCTGCTGGTGGTGGGCGGCAGCCAGGGGGCCCGGAGCCTGAACCTCGCCGCGGTGGAGGCCTTCGGCGACGCGCCGCCGCTCGAGGTGGTGCACGTGGCCGGGCCGGGCCAGCTCGAGGAGACCCGCCGCGCCCTGGAGGCCCGCGACGCCGACGGCCGCTACCGGCTGGTGGGATGGCTCGACAACCTGCCCGAGGCCATCGCCGCGGCCGACCTGGTGGTGTCCCGCTCGGGCGGCTCGGTCTTCGAGCTCGCCGCCATCGGGCGGCCCGCGATCCTGGTGCCCTACCCCTACGCCACGGCGGATCACCAGACGAAGAACGCGCGCTGGCTGGCGGAGGCGGGGGCGGCCGTGGTCCTGCCCGACGGCGAGTGCACCGGCGAGCGCCTGCGGGCGCTGGTGGGCGCCCTGCTGGCCGACCGCCGGCGCCTGGAGGGCATGGCCGAGGCCGCGCGTGCGGTGGGCCGGCCGGACGCCGCCGACCGCATCGCGAAGGAGGCCCTGGCCCTCGTCCGCCCCCCGCGCCCGGCGCGCCGCCGGCTGCGGCGCCGGTGAGCCGGCCACGGCCGATCCACCTCGTGGGGATCGGGGGGGCGGGCATGAGCGGCCTGGCGCGCCTCGCGGGCGCCGCCGGCTACCGCGTGAGCGGCACCGACCGCGAGGACTCGCCCACCCTCGCGGCGCTCCGCGCCGAGGGGATCGACGCCCGCGCGGGCCACGCGGCCGAGGCGATCCCGGGCGAGGCCGAGGCGCTGGTCGTCTCGACGGCCATCGGCGACGGCAACCCCGAGCTAACCGAGGCCCGCCGCCGCGGCCTGCCCGTGCTCCACCGGTCGGAGCTGCTCTCCGAGCTGATGAGCGGCCGGCGGGGGCTTGCGGTGGCGGGCGCCCACGGCAAGTCGACCACCAGCGCCATGCTCGTGAGCGCCCTGGGCGACGCGTCGGCCTGCGTCGGCGCCACGATCGCCGGTGGGGGCGGAACCGGGGCGGTGTGGGGGAGCGGCCCCTGGTTCGTGGCCGAGGCCGACGAGAGCGACCGGTCGCTGCTCAACCTGTCGCCCGAGGGCGCCATCCTGCTCAACGTCGACCACGACCACCACGCCACCTTCGCCTCGATGGAGGACGTGCGGGAGGTGTTCCGGACCTTCGTGGCGCGCCTTCCGGCCCGCGGTGTGCTGGTGGCCGGGCCCGACGACGAGGCGCGCGCGATCGCCGACGCCGCGCCGTGCGAGG
>JAXIPH010000103.1:0-12927 GCA_045403035.1 Thermoleophilia bacterium
CATCGGCGCACCCGTGGGGGGCGCCTCGGGGTGCCGCAGGGCGTAGCCGATGGGCACGCGCATGTCGGGGGGCCCGCAGTGGGCCAGCAGGCTGCCGTCGTCCAGGCGCACCAGGGCGTGGACCATCGACTGCGGGTGCACGACGACCTCGATGCGCTCGTACCCGAGCCCGAACAGGTGGTGCGCCTCGATCACCTCGAGACCCTTGTTCATGAGCGTCGCCGAGTCGATCGTGATCTTCGCCCCCATCGTCCACGTGGGATGCCGCAGCGCGTCGGCCGGCGTGACCGACCGCAGCTCGTCGGCGCGCCGCCCGCGGAACGGCCCCCCGGACGCCGTGAGGATCCCCGCCGCCACCCGCTCGGGCGGCACGTCCGCCATGAGCTGGAACATCGCCGAGTGCTCGGAGTCGACCGGCACCAGGGCGGCTCCGGTGCGGGCTCGCGCGGCCGCCACCAGGTCGCCGCCGGCCACCAGGCTCTCCTTGTTGGCGAGCGCCACCGGAACCCCCCGCCCGAGCGCCGCCAGCGTGGGCCGCAGCCCGGCGGCGCCGACGAGGGCGTTCAGGACCAGGTCCGGCTCCGAGGCGTCGATCAGCGCCGCGAGGTCGGGGTCGTGCGGCACGGTCCCGCCGCCGGCCGCGCAGGCCGTGTGGCGCACGCCGTGCGCCGCGGCCTGGGCGTCCATCTCGGCCAGGCTCCCGCCGCAGGCGAGTCCGCAGGCCTCGAGATCCCCGGCCGCCCAGATCACCTCGAGGGCCTGAACGCCGATGGATCCGGTGGACCCCAGCACGAGTACGCGTGTCACCGAGCGAGTGTAGCGAGGCCTCCGTGGGCGGCCCCCGGGGCGGGGGCGGCGCCGCGTGCACCGATGAGTTTCGCTCCCGGCGGCCGGTCTTGCAGTATGAGCCCCGACGACCACCAGGAGAGCGTGACGTGAACGCAAACCATGGACAGGGGGGCCGGACCACCGGGACCGCTCCCGCGATCGAGGCCACGGGCCTGGTCAAGGCCTTCGGCACGACCCGGGCGGTCGACGGGGTCGACCTGACCGTGGGCCGCGGCTCGGTGTACGGCGTGCTCGGTCCGAACGGCGCCGGCAAGACGACCACGATCCGGATGCTCGCCACGCTGCTGCGCCCCGACTCCGGCTCGGCGCGCGTGCTGGGCCACGACATCGTGCGCGAGGCCGACGCGGTGCGCGGCCTCGTCAGCCTGACCGGCCAGCTCGCCTCGGTCGACGAGGACCTCACCGGGCGCGAGAACCTGATCCTGCTGGCACGGCTGCTGGGCCTTCGACGGGCCGCGGCCAAGGCGCGCGCGGACGAGCTGCTGGAGGCCTTCGGTTTGGCGGAGGCGGCCGGCCGGTTGGTCAAGACCTACTCCGGAGGCATGCGGCGCCGGCTCGACATCGCCGCCAGCATCGTCGTCACGCCCGAGCTGATGTTCCTCGACGAGCCGACGACCGGGCTCGACCCGCGCTCGCGCAATCAGGTCTGGGACATCATCCGCGCGCTGGCCGCCGGAGGGACCACGATCCTGCTCTGCACGCAGTACCTCGACGAGGCCGACCAGCTCGCCGACCGGATCGCCGTGATCGACCGCGGCAAGGTGATCGCCGAGGGCACGCCCAGCCGTCTGAAGGCCTCGATCGGGCTCGGCACGCTGCACGTGCGGCTGCTCGACCCCGACCGGCGGCCGGAGGCCGAGCACCTGCTGAGGAGCGAGCTCGAGACGGTCCACCGGGAGCCCGACCCGGCGGCGCTGTCGGCGCCCTGCGCGGATGCCGACCGGGCCATCGAGATCGTCGCCTCGCTCTCCCGCGCGGGCGTCGGGATCGCGGACTTCTCCCTCGGCCAGCCCACCCTCGACGAGGTCTTCCTCGCGCTGACCGGTCACACCGCGGACGACGACCCCACCGACGACCACGAGGAGCAGGCCGCATGAGCGACGTGACCACCACACAGGGCCGGCGCGCGCCCGGCACCGACGAGGGGGCGCTTCGCACGGCGCTGTCGTCCAGCCCGCGCCCGCCGGGCCCGAGCCCGCTCTCGGCCGCGCTGACCTTCGGCTGGCGCGGGATGCTCAAGATCAAGCACGTCCCCGAGCAGCTCATCGACGTGACGCTGACCCCGGTCCTGTTCACGCTGCTGTTCACCTACATGTACGGCGGGGCAATCGCGGGGTCGACCGACGAGTACCTGCAGTTCATCCTGCCCGCGATCGTCGTGATGTCGGTCCTGTTCACCACCGTCTACTCCGGGGTCGCGCTCAACACCGACATGACCAAGGGGGTCGTCGACCGTTTTCGCTCCCTGCCGATCTGGCGGCCCGCGCCGCTGGCCGGGGCGGTGCTGGGCGACTGCCTGCGCTACCTGGTGGCCGGGAGCGTTGTGGTCGTGCTCGGCCTGGCACTCGGCTACCGGCCCGAGGCCGGGATCGCGGGGGTCGTCGCGGCGATGCTGCTGGTGATCGGCTTCGCCCTCGGCCTGTCCTGGGTCTTCACGACGGTCGGGCTCCTCATGCGTGCCCCCAACGCCGTGATGAACACCGGCTTCATGGCGCTGTTCCCCCTGATCTTCGTCAGCAACGGCTTCGTGGAGCCCGAGACGCTGCCGGGCTGGCTCGAGGCGGTGGTCGACGCCAACCCGATCTCCCACGTCATCACCGCCTCGCGCGGCCTGATGGACGGGACGGCGTCGGCAGGGGAGATCGGCCTCGTGCTGGCCGAGGCCGTCGCCCTGACCGTGGTGTTCGCGCCCCTGACGACCCGCCTCTATCGCACCAGGGCCTGATCGGCCGAGGCCCTACTCCACCAGGACCTGGGCGGTCTCGCAGAAGGCCGACACGAGGCTCACGCAGGCGTCGATGTCGCCGGGGTGGCAGGTCTCGACGACCTGGTGGATGTACCGGGTCGGGATCGAGACGCACCCCGCCGGCGCGCCCTCGCCCGACAGGGCCAGCTCGCGGGTGTCGGTGCTGCCGCGCGCCATCACCTCGAGCTGGTGCGGGATCTCCCGCTCCTCGGCCACCGCGACCAGGTGCTCCACCACCCGCCGGGGCACGATCGTCCCCGCGTCGTACACCTTCACGGCCGCGCCCCCGCCCAGGGTGGTGATGCGCTCGTGGGGCTTGGAGTCGGCCGTGTCGTTCGCCAGCGTGGTGTCGATCGCCAGCCCGATGTCGGGCCGGGCGCGGGCGGTGGCGACTCGCGCGCCGCGCAGGCCCACCTCCTCCTGCACGCTGGCCACGGCGATCACCTCGCAGTCGTGCTCCCCCAGCGCTCGGAGCGCCTCGATCATCACGTAGAGCCCGGCCCGGTTGTCGAGGCTCTTGCAGGTGACCAGGTCGCCCAGCCGCGTCAGGCTCCGCTCGCGGGTGACCACGTCGCCGGGGCGCACCAGCTCGCGCACGCGCTCCGCCGGGAGCCCCACGTCCACCACGTAGTCCTCGAGCTTCGGCGCGCGGCGCTTGTCGGCGTCGGACATCAGGTGGACGGGCTTGGAGCCCATCACCCCGACCAGGTCCTCCCGGCCGTGCACCACCACGCGCTGGGCGGTGAGGGTCTTGGGGTCGAAGCCACCGAGCGTGATGAGCCGCAGGAATCCCGCGTCGTCGACGTGGGTGACCATGAACCCGATCTCGTCCAAGTGGGCCGACAGCATCAGGCGCGGGCCGCCCCGGCCCGGCCGGACGGCGACGAGGTTCCCCAGCGGATCGACCGACACCTCCCCGGTGAGGGGCTCCAGCTCGCGCCGCACCACCTCCCGGATGGGCTCCTCGCGACCGGACGGCCCCGGGGTCTCGCACAACTCGGTCAGCAGCTCCAGGCTCACCGGGTCAGTACACCACCCAGACGGTCACGAAATAGGCGGCCACCGAGGCGAACAGCAGGCTGTCGAACCGGTCGAGCACGCCGCCGTGACCCAGCAGCAGGCGCCCCGAGTCCTTCGCGCCCGCGTCGCGCTTCAGCACCGACTCGAAGAGGTCGCCCAGGAAGGCCGCCAGCGAGATGACGAGGCCCAGCAACAGCGACTCCCAGCCCCCGAGCCAGTCCATGTAGAGCCCGGCCACCCACACGGCCAGGATCGCCGTCGCGCCGCCGACGAGCGCTCCCTCGACGGTCTTCTTCTCGGAGGTGCGCGGGGCGATCGGGATGCGCCCCCACATGCGGCCGCCGAGATAGGACGCCGTGTCGAACACCCACACGCCGACAAGGACGTTCGCCACGGCCCCGGCACCGTCGGGAAGGTCCCGCAGCGCCACGAGGAGCCCCATCGGGAGGCCCAGGTAGACGACGCCCATGAGCGTCGTGGCCATGCGCGTGGTGATGTCGTCCCGGCGGGACAGGATCAGGCCGGCGACCGCCACCAAGCCCAGCGCGGCGCCCAGGCCGGCCAGGATGCCGCGCTCCGGGTCGTCCGACACGAAGGCCAGAGCCACGACCAGCAGCGCGCCCAGGTATCCCGCCCACCGCAGGGGCCGCGCCGCTGCGGTGAGGCTGTAGAGCTCATAGAGCCCCAGCACGGCGACCAGGGCGACCGCGAGCGCGAAGAGGGGCCCGCCCAGGGCCACCGCCGCGACGGCGAGGGCGATGCCGGGGACCGCCACGAGCACACGGCTCGAGAGGGAGCCGGTCGTCACCGCCCGCCGAACCGGCGGTGCCGGCTCGCGTAGTCGGCGAGGGCGCGCTCCAAGTCCTCGGGGCCGAAGTCGGGCCACAGGCGATCGGAGAAGTGCAGCTCGGCGTAGGCGCACTGCCACAGCAGGAAGTTCGACAGGCGCTGCTCGCCGCTGGTGCGGATGACCAGCTCGGGGTCACGCAACTCCGGCGCGTAGAGGTGGCGCGCGAACTCGTCCTCCCCCGCCTCGGGCCCGGACTCGGCCACGAAGGTCCGGGCCGCGTCGAGGATCTCCCGGCGGCCTCCGTAGTTCATGGCGACGAACAGGCGCAGGCGGTCGTTGTCGGCGGTCGTCGCCTCAGCTTGGGCGATCTTGGCGCGCAGCTCCTCGTCGAGCTCGTCGCAGCGCCCGATGAAGCGGATGCTGACCCTCTCCTCGTTCAGCTCGGGCACCTCACGGTCGATCAGCTCGCAGAAAAGGCCCATGAGGTCCCCGACCTCGTCGTCGGGGCGCGACCAGTTCTCGGTGGAGAACGAGAAGACCGTGAGGTCCTTGATCCCCACGTCGCCCGCGGCCCGCACGACCCGCTTCAGCGCCCGCGCCCCGGCCCGGTGGCCGGCGCCCACGGGCAGGTGCCGCTCGCGCGCCCAGCGCCCGTTGCCGTCCATGATGATGGCCACGGACTCGGGTACCTCGCCGCCCCGGCGCACGGGCTCGGGGCGGACGGCGCGTCCCAGCCCGAGGGCGGTCCGCGCCGTGCGCAGGCGGGTGAGCAGGGCCACACTAAACCTCGAGGATCTCGGCCTCTTTGCGGCCCATCAGGTCGTCGATCTGCTTGACCTCGGCATCGGTGAGCTTCTGGACCTCGTCCTGCGCCCTCCCGAGCTCGTCGCGCGACAGGTCGCCGTCCTTCTCGGACCGCTTGAGCTCGTTGAGGACGTCGCGGCGCACGTTGCGCACCGCCACCCGCGCCTCCTCGGCCATCTTGTGGATCAACCGCACCAGCTCCTTGCGCCGCTCCTCGGTCAGCTGGGGCACCGGCAGGCGGATGATCTTGCCGTCGTTGTTGGGCGTCAGGCCCAGGTCCGACTCCATGATCGCCCTCTCCACCGACGCCATGATGCTCGGGTCGTAGGGCTGCACGGTGAGCAGCCGGGCCTCGGGCGCGTGGATCGTGGCGAGCTGGTTGAGCGGCGTCTTGGTGCCGTACGCATCCACGGACACCCGGTCGAGCAGCGCGGTCGACGCCCGACCGGTGCGCACCGAGTTGAACTCACCGCCCAGCGCGGCGACCGCGCCCTCCATGCGGCGCCGGGCGTCCTTGAACCGGTCGTCCATCTCCGCCATCACGGCCTCCTCATTCGGTGACCACCATGGTGCCGATCCGCTCGCCGTCGAGCAGCCGGCCGATGTTGTGCTCGTCGTTCATGTTGAACACGAAGATGGGCAGCCCGTTGTCCATGCAGAGGGTGAGGGCGGTGGTGTCCATCACCCTCAGCCCCCGCTCGATCGCCTCCATGTGGCTGATGCGCGGGATGAGCTTGGCATTGGGCACGAGGCGCGGGTCGGCGTCGAGCACGCCCTCGACCGCGTTCTTGGCCATCAGGATGCACTCGGCCCCGATCTCCAGAGCCCGCAGCGCGGCGGCCGTGTCGGTGGTGAAGAACGGGTTCCCGGTGCCGCCCGCGAAGATCACGACCCTCCCCTTCTCCAGGTGGCGGATCGCTCGGCGCCGGATGTAGGGCTCGGCCACCTCCTGCATGGCGATGGCCGACTGCACCCGCGTGGTCAGGCCCAGCTTCTCCAGCGCGTCCTGGATCGCGAGCGCGTTCAGCACCGTGGCAATCATGCCCATGTAATCGGCCGTCGCCCGGTCCATGCCGATGGCCATGCCCTTCAGGCCGCGGTAGATGTTCCCACCCCCGACGACGATCGCCACCTCCACGCCGCGCTGGACCGCGGCGTGCACCTGGCGGGCGACGACGGCGATGCGCTCGGGGTCGATGCCGTAGGGCTCGTCGCCCATCAGGGCCTCGCCCGAGAGCTTCAGCACCACCCGGCCGAAGACCGCCCCGCCCCCGGGAGGGGGGCGGGCACCGTCGCCGGGCTCGCCCCTACTGGCCAAGCTCGAAGAAGGCGAATCGCCGGATGGTGACGTTCTCCCCGACGCTCGCCGCGATCTCCGCCCGGAGCTGCTCGACCGTGCGGGGCTTCTTCTCGCCCTGGTCGCGTACGTACTCCTGCTCCAGGAGGCAGATCGAGCGCAGGTGCTTGGCGAGCTTCCCCTCGACGGCCTTCGCCCGCGCGTGCTCGGGCACGTCCGCGGCCTGGGCCTCGTAGATGGCCCGCTCGGCGGCGATGTACTCCTCCGGCACCTCGTCGGCGCTCAGGAAGAGCGGCTTCAGGGCGGCGATGTGGAGGGCGACGTCGTGCACGAACGACCGGAACTCCTCGGTGCGGGCCACGAAATCCGTCTCGCAGTTGACCTCCACCAGCACTCCCACGCGGCCGCCCGCATGGATGTAGCTGTCGATGAGCCCCTCGTTGGCGGCACGGCCGGCGCGCTTGGCGGCGTCGGCGAGACCCTTGGTGCGCAGGGACGCGGTGGCCGCGTCGAGGTCGCCGCCGGCCTCCTCCAGGGCCCGCTTGCAGTCCATCATTCCCGCACCGGTCTTCTCGCGAAGCTCCTTGACCAGGGCCGCGGGGATCGTCGTGCTCACGGCGAGGCCTCCGCGGGAGTCGTGACCGGCGGAGCGGGCTCGGGCTCGGGCTCGAGCGCCGGGGCCTCGGCGGCGGGCGGCGTCTCGGGAACGGGCTCGGGGGCCGGAGCCTCGTCCTCGGCGGGCGGCGTCTCGGTCACGGGGGCCGGAGCCTCGGCGGCGGGCGGCGTCTCGGGCTCGGGTGCGGGGGTCTCGCCCGCGGGGGCCGGCGCCTCGGGCGGGGCCTCGACCGCGGGGGCCTCGGCGGCGGGCTCCTCGGGGGCGGCGGCGTCGTCGGCCACCGGCACGCCGGAGCCGGGCAGCGAGCCCTTGCCCTCCAGGACGGCCTCCGCCAGGGCGCCCAGAACCAGGTTGCACGCCCGGATGGCGTCGTCGTTGCCGGGGATCACGTAGGTGGCCTCGTCCGGGTCGCAGTTCGTGTCGACCAGGCCGATCACCGACAGGCCGAGGCGGTTCGCCTCGCGCACGCCGATCGCCTCCTTCTTCAGGTCCACGATCACCACCGCGTCGGGCAGCCGCTGCATGTCGGCCACGCCGCCCAGGTTGGTCTCGAGCTTCGTCAGCTCGCCCTCGCGGGCCAGGCGCTCGCGGGTCGGCAGCAGCTCGAGCTGCTTCTCCTTCTTCTGGTTGCGCAGCTCGTGCAGGCGCCGGATGCGCTGCGAGATGGTCCCCCAGTTGGTCAGCAGGCCGCCGAGCCAGCGGTGCGAAACGTACGGCATGCCGCAGCGGCGCGCCTGCTCCTGGATGGAGTCCTGGCACTGCTTCTTCGTGCCGACGAACAGCACGGTGCCGCCGCGCTCGGCGATGGCGCGGACGACGTCGCAGGCCTGCTCCAGCAGGACGATCGTCTGCTGGAGGTCGATGATGTAGATGCCGCCGCGCTCGCCGAAGATGTAGCGCTTCATCTTCGGGTTCCAGCGGCGGGTCTGGTGTCCGAAATGCACTCCGGACTCCAGCAACTGCTTCATGGTGACGGTTGGCACGGGCGGCTCCTCACTGCGTTCGGTTCGGGAAGGTCGGTTCGCCGGCGCGTGCGATGGGACCCGGGGCGAGGCGCAATGGCGCCGAACGCCCGGGCACCGCCCATCGGGGAGCGCGCCGGGGAGGTGTCAGATGATGGTGCGGAGGGGCATCTTAGCGTGCGCCCGTGGGGGCAGGGCCGAGGCCCCGGCTGCGCCGCGCCCGCTCGAGGGCCGCCGAGAGGTCGTCGGGGAGCGGGCTTTCGATGTCGATCGGCTCCCCGGTCTCCGGGTGGGGGAACGCCAGCCGTGCCGCGTGGAGGAACTGGCGCTCGAGCCCAAGCGTCTCCTCGCGGCGGCCGTAGACGCGGTCGCCCACCACCGGGAGCCCCACCGACTCCAGGTGCACCCGGATCTGGTGGGTCCGCCCGGTCTCCAGACGGGCCTCCAGCAGGGAGAACCGGCCGAGCTCCTCGAGGCGGCGCAGGTGCGTCACCGAGGGCCGCCCCTCGGCCGCCGTGACCGACATCCGGGTGCGGTGGCGCCGGTCGCGGCCCACCGGGCGGTCGATCGTGAGCGCCGGGGGGGCGGCCCCGTGCACCAGCGCCAGGTAGCGCCGGTCCACCTCGCGATCGCGCAGCAGCCGCTGGAGGCGACGGTGGGAGCGCGGCGAGCGGGCCACCACCAGCAGCCCCGAGGTGTCGCGGTCGAGACGGTGCACGATGCCCGGCCGCACCGGGTCGTCCCCGCCCGCGATGGCGTGGCCGAGCAGCCCGTGAACCAGGGTGCCGCCTCCGTGCCCGGCGCTCGGGTGGGTCACCACCCCCGCCGGCTTGTCGACCACCAGCAGGTGCTCGTCCTCGTAGCGCACCACCAGCGGCAACTCCTCCGGCACCAGCACCGAGGCCACCGGGGCCGCGGGGCGTACCTCGATTGCCTCCCCCTCCACCAGGATGTGGCGCTTGGGCCGTGGGCGGCCGTCCACCAGCACCCGGCCGCCCTCGATCAGCCGCTGGGCCTCGGCGCGGCTCTCCACGGCCTCGAGGCCGCCCACCGCGGCGTCCAGGCGGCGGCCGGCGAGGTCGGGGCCCACCGTGAGGCGCACGGCCGGAGGGCCGTCAGCCGGGGTGCTGATCGTCCTCCTCGCCCTCGCGCATCAACCCCAACACGATCAGGACGGCCCCCACGGTGATGCAGCAGTCGGCCACGTTGAAGGCGGGCCAGCGCGCGGGGTCGAGGAAGTCGGTCACCTCGCCGTGGGCGAGGCGGTCGATCAGGTTCCCCAGGCTCCCGCCCACCAGCAGGCCGGCCCCGGCCGCCACGGTGGCGTTGCGCGCCACCAGCCCGGCGAGCGCCACCGCGATCGCGCAGAGCGCCGCCACGGTGAGCACCGCGACCGCGCCCTGCCGGCCCGGGAAGAGCCCGAAGGCGATCCCCTCGTTGGTCACCCGGGAGATGTCGAACCCGGGGAAGATCTCGATGGTCTCGTGCGGCTCGAGGTTCCCGCGCACGATGGCCTTGGAGAGCTGGTCGGCCACCAACGCGAACGCGGCCAGGGCCGCGAACCGCCACCAGCGGGCCTTGGTCTGGCGCCGGTGTCGGCGCGCGATGGCCCGCTGGAGCGCCTCGCGCGTGCTGGAGGCGGCCTCGCTCATGCCGCCTCCAGGCCGGCGCCCAGCTCCGCTAGGCGCCGCGCGATCGCAAGCGGATCCCCGTCCAGCTCCACGAGCTTGCGCGCGCTCCCCGAGCCGCGCCGGATGCGGGCCGCCGAGGCTCGAACCCCGGCCCGCTCGGCCAGGTAGGCGCAGAGGGCCGCGTTCGACTGGCCCCGATGGGGCGGGGCCGCGATCTGGATCCGCAGCGCGCCGTCCTGCAGCCCGACGGCCCGGGTGGCACGGGAGCGCGGCACCGCCTTCACGACAACGGTCACGCCGTCGTCGCGCAGGGTGAGCCACTCGGGGAGGGGGCTCCGGGGGAGGGGGCTCAGAAGCTGTCCAGGAGGACGATGACGAGGCTCCTCAGGATGTACAGCACGAGCAGCGCGACGATCGGCGACAGGTCGAACATCCCGAGCGGCGGGATCAGGCGCCGGAAGAAGCCGAGGAACCACTCCGTACTCTGGTGGATGAAGTCCCAGAACGCCCGCGCCCACCGCGACCCCGGCGCCACCGGCAGGAACGACAGCAGGATGCGGATGAAGATCACGATGATGAACACCGTGAAGAGCGCGTTGACGTAGGTCTCGAGCTGATCCACCGGGGTGTTCTACAGCTCGGTGGCCCGGCGCGCGGCCGTGACCACCGCGTCCGCCACGTGAGCGCGCACCGCGCCGCGCTCGAGCACCGCCAGGCCGGCGATGGTCGTGCCTGCGGGCGAGCTGACCCGCTGGCGCAGCAGCGCCGGATCGGTGCCGTCGGCCAGCAGTGCCGCGGTGCCGGCCACCACGGCCGCCGTTATCTGGCGGGCCTGCGGCCGGGTGAGGCCCGCCGTCACCCCACCCTCCTCCAGCCCCTCGGCCACGAGCGCCAGCAGCCCGGGACCACTGCCCGCCAGGGCCGTCGCCGCCGGGAAGAGGGACTCGGGCAGCGGCAGCACCGTCCCGAGGGGGCGCAGCACCCGCAGCAGCTCCGCCTCGATGCGGTCGTCAAGGCCGCGGGTGGCCACCACCACCACCCCCGCTCCGTGCCGGACCGCCAGGTTGGGCATCGTTCGCGCCAGGCCGGCGCCGGGGGTCGCCGACTCCAGGCGGTCGAGGTCCCAGCCCGCGATGACCGAGAGGACCACCGCGCCCGGGCGCATCGCCGCCCGCACCTGCTCGAGGGCCCCGGGGGCGTCCTTGGGCTTCACGGCCAGGCACACCAGATCCGCGCCCGCGGCGTCGGCCACGGAGGCCGGACGCCCGCCGACGTCCGCGATCGCCGCCTCGACGGCCGCCGGGACCGCATCGGCCACCTCCAGGCGGTCGGCCAGCGCGCGGTCGCCGCGCACGAGGCCGGCCGCGAACGCCCGGCCCATCGCCCCGGCGCCCACGAGCCCCACCCGGGCGGGCCAGTCGCTCACACCGCTCCTCAGATCGCTCAGTACTGGTTGAAGAAGCCCTTCTCCAACAGGCGCGCCCGCTCCTCGGCCGACACCTCGACGTTCTGAGGGGTCAGCATGAAGACCTTGTCGGCGACGCGCTGCATGCCGCCGTCGAGGGCATAGGTGAGGCCGCTGGAGAAGTCGATGAGGCGCTTGGCGAGGTCGGTCTCGGCGCTCTGCAGGTTCAGGATGACCGGAACGGCCGCCTTGAACTTGTCCGCGATCTGCTGGGCGTCGTTGAAGCTCTTGGGCACCACGAGGTGCACCTCGGAGGGGCGGGGCCGGTTGTCGACGGAGCGCATGGGGGTGGGGCGCCCGCGCTGCGGCTCGTCCGCGAAGATGTCGTCGAAGTCCGGGTCGCGGCGGCGCGGCCCCAGCCGGCGCACGTTGGGGCGCTCGCGATACGACCGCTCGAGATCGTCGTGCGCGGGCGACTGCCGGTCGCGCTCACGCTCGTAGCGCCGCTCGAGCTCCTCGTCGTACTCGTCGTAGTCGTCCGGCTCGTCGGCCATGCCGAAGTAGACGAGCGTGCGGTGCCACATGTCGCTGACGGCCATCTAGCCCCTCGCGGTGGGAGTCCGGACACGATCGAGCAGGCCGCGTCCCACGCGGACCATGGTGGCGCCCTCCTCGGCGGCCACGAGGTAGTCCTGGCTCGTGCCCATCGACAGATCGGCGAAATCGTGGCGTCCCGCCCACTGAGATGCGAGGTCCTCCGCCTGTCGCCGCACAGCCGCGAAGCACGGCCGGCTGAGCTCCGCATCCGCGTGTTGCGGGGGCATCGCCATCAAGCCACCGATCACAAGGTCGGGATGGACCGAAACGTCCTCAACGAACGCCCCAATTCGAGCGGGCACGATACCACCTTTGGTTTCTTCCTCGGCGACGTTGACTTCGACGAGCACCCGAGTCAGACCTTCCGCCCGATGCGCGATCTCGGCGGCGAGTTGCTCCGAGTCGAGCGAGTGGAGCAGGCGCACGGCCGGCATCACGTGCTTCACCTTGCGGCGCTGCAGCTGACCGATGAAGTCGAACGTCAGCCGCCCCCCCGCCAGGGCGCGCCGGGCCATGAGGTCCTGGAGCGTGTTCTCCCCCACCACCTCGACCCCGGCCTCGACGAGCGTGGGGGTCTCCTCCGCGGCGATGTACTTGCCCGCCAGCACGAGCTGCACCGAGCCGGCGGGCCGGCCGGACACGCCGGCCGCCGCGTCCAGCTCCTCGCGCACCTCCGCCAGCACCGCGCGCAGGCGCTCGTGGCGGATCATCAGGCCGTCGCCCATGCCACCCCCGCCTGGCGCCCGCAGGCGCTCCCGTCGCGCCGATACGAGTAGAAGCGCTCCGGCTCGCAGCTCGTGCAGGCCTCGACCACCTGGACGGCCGACGGGTCGAGACCCGCCCCCACCAGCGCCGCGCGCGCCGCCGCGGCCAGATCCACCGCGGGCGGCCGCACCACCCCCTCGCCGAACGCGCTCGCGAAGGTCTCGCGCACCTCCCGCGACACCGGGTAGCAGCACGGCCCCACCCCCGGGCCCACCGCGGCGCCCA
>JAXIPH010000262.1:0-3903 GCA_045403035.1 Thermoleophilia bacterium
TGCCCGCAGGCCCTCCTCCTCCAGCGCCGCGTGGGCGCGCACCATCGCCGCCTTGATGATGTCGGCCGCGCTCCCCTGGATGATGGTGTTGACGGCGAGGCGCTCGCCGAGCTGGCGCTGCTGGACCGTGCGCCCCCCCAGCTCGGGGATGGGGCGGCGCCGGCCGAGCAGGGTGGTGACATAGCCGTCCTGCGCCGCCGCGGCGATCGTGGTGTCGATGAAGTTGCGCACCCGCGGATAGCGCGCCAGGTAGGTGTCGATGTAGGCCCGCGCGTCGGCGCGCGGGATGTTGAGCTGCTCCGACAGGCCGAAGTCGCTGATGCCGTAGACGATGCCGAAGTTGACCGCCTTGGCCCGGTCGCGGGTGTCGCGGTCGACGTCCGCCGGAGCCATCCCGAAGACCTCGGCGGCGGTGGCCCGGTGCACGTCCTCACCGCGCCGGAACGCGTCGGCCAGCGCCGGCTCGCCCGAGCAGTGGGCCAGGATGCGCAGCTCCACCTGGCTGTAGTCGCAGCTCACCAGCCGGTGGCCGGCCTCGGCCACGAACGCGCCGCGGATCTCGCGGCCGAGAGGCGTGCGCACCGGGATGTTCTGAAGGTTGGGGTTGGTGGACGACAGGCGCCCGGTCTCGGCCACCGTCTGGTTGAAGGTGGTGTGCAGGCGGCCGTCCTCGCCGAGCAGGTCGGGCAGGGCCGACAGGTAGGTGTTGTCGAGCTTGGTCAGCTCGCGGTACTGCCCGATGAGCCGGACGATCGGGTGCTTGTCCTCCAGCAGCTGCAGGACCTTGCGGTCCGTGCTCCAGCCGGTCTTGCCCTTGCGGAAGGTGGGCAGGCCGAGCCGCTCGAAGAGCACCTGGCCGAGCTGCTTGGGCGAGTCGATCACGAACTCGCCGCCGGCCAGCTCCCAGATCTGGTCGCGCAGCTCGTCGGCCCGGTCGCGCACGCGCCCGGCGATCTCGCCAAGGCGGTGGACGTCCAGGCGCACGCCGGCGGCCTCCATTGCCGCCAGCACCCGGGTCACCGGCAGCTCGATGTCGCGGTAGAGCGGATCCAGCCCCTCGCGCCGCAGCGCTTCCTCCTGGCGGGCGGTCAGCTCCCGCACGAGGGCGGCATGGATCGCGGCGGGCTCTTCCGCGCCCTCGGCGCCGAGGCCGGCGTCGGCCGCGAGCTCGTCGAGCGGGTAGCCGCGGCGGCGGGGCTCCAGGAGGTAGGCCGCGATCATCGTGTCGTGAACCGGGCGCAGGGCCTCGCCCGTCGCGCGGACCACGGACTTCGCGTCGTGGCACACCACCGCGAACCCGGAGAGCGCCTGGGCGAGGGCCGGTCCGGTCTGCTCGGTCCACTCGCCGACCGCGGCTTCGTCGCCGCTCGCCAGGGCCGCCCAGCCGTCCTCCGACAGCGCGAGGGCCACGCGCTCGGCGCCCGCCAGGCGCATCGGCAGGTCCTCCGGCGCCGCCGGCGCCGAGCTGACCGCCACCGTGGTGGCCGGAGGAGGCGGGGCCGGGACCATGCTGCCGTCGTCGGAGAGCTCCTCGAGCCGGCGCAGCAGGCTTCCGAACTGGAACCGCTCGAACGTCTCGCGCAGGGTGCTCATGCGCTCGGGGCCGAAGTCGAGCGGCGGCACGTCGTCGAGGTCGAGCTCCACCGGCGCCTCGGTGTCGATCACGGCCAGCCTGCGGGTCTTGCGGGCGGCGTCCGCATGGGCGGCGAGGGCCTCGCCGCGCTTGGGGGTCTGATCCGCGGCGTGGGCCAGGACCTCGTCGAGGCTGCCGTACTTCTGCAGCAGCTGCGATGCGCCCTTCTCGCCGATGCCCGGGACCCCGGGCAGGTTGTCGCTCGGGTCGCCCACCATGCCCCGGAAGTCGGTCATCAGCTCCGGCCCGATGCCGTACCGCTCGCGCACGGCGTCGGGCGTGTACTGAGTGGTGTCGGTCACCCCGCGGCCGGTGGCCATGACGCTCACGCGGTCGCTCACCAGCTGGAAGGCGTCGCGGTCGCCCGTGAGGATCACCACCGGCTCCCCCGAGCGCTCGGCCCGGCGGGCCAGGGTCCCGATGACGTCGTCGGCCTCGTAGCCCGGCAGGTCGATGTTGGTGAAGCCGAACGCGGACATCAGCGGACGGAAGTGGGCCGCCTGCTCGCGGAAGAGGTCCGGCGTGGTCTGCCGGTTCGCCTTGTAGGTCGGCTCCTCCTCGTGGCGGAAGGTCTTCCCCGGGGCGTCCCAGGCCACCACGACACGGCCCGGCCGCTCCTCGGCGAGCATCTTCATCATCATCGCCGCCAGGCCGTAGAGGGCGTTGGTGGGGAAGCCCTCGTCGGTGGCGATGGAGTCCGGGAGGGCGAAGAAGGCCCGGTACGCGAGGCTGTGACCGTCGATCAGGAGCAGCGGCGCCTCGGGGGTCTCCGACACGCCCCCAGAATAGCCCGGCCCCCGGAGCGCTCGGTAAGCTTCGCAGGCCCCCGCCCCCGCAAGGAGCCCCACGTTGGCCGTCACCCCCAGCGCTCAGTACAGCATCACCCTCCGCGTCGAGATGGACCCCGCGCCGACCGACCTGCTCGGCCAGCTCACCACCGCCATCGGCGAGGTGGGCGGCGACATCGGGGCCATCGATCTGATGGGGACCGGGCACGGAGCCGTCGTACGCGAGATCGTGGTCAACGCCGGGGACCCGGAGCACGCCGAGTCCATCGTGGCGGCCGCGGGGAGCCTCGACGGGGTCCGGGTCGTGTCCTCGGTCGACCGCACCTTCCGGATGCACCAGGGCGGCAAGATCGAGATGACCACCCGGGTGCCCTTCGAGACGCGCGACGACCTCTCGATCGCCTACATGCCCGGGGTCGCCCGGGTGTGCAAGTCCATCTCAGAGGACCCCCTGAAGGCCTTCGACCTCACCCTGAAGCGCAACATGGTCGCGGTCATCACCAACGGCACCGCGGTGCTCGGGCTCGGCGACATCGGGGCGGCCGCGGGCATGCCGGTGATGGAGGGCAAGTCGATGCTCTTCAAGGAGTTCGGCGGGATCGACTCCTACCCCATCTGCATCGACTCGAAGGACCCCGAGGTCCTCATCAAGACGATCGCCGCGATCGCGCCCGCCTGGGGCGGGATCAACCTCGAGGACATCGCCGCGCCGGTCTGCTTCGAGGTGGAGGACCGCCTCAAGGAGATGCTCGACATCCCGGTCTTCCACGACGACCAGCACGGCACCGCGGTGGTGGTGCTCGCGGCGCTCCTCAACTCGCTGAAGATGACCGGCGAGAAGATCGAGAACCTGAAGGTCGTGGTGAGCGGGGTCGGCGCCTCCGGCGTCGCCTGCTCGAAGATCCTGATGAACGCCGGCGTCCAGAACATCATCGGCTGCGACTCGAAGGGCGCGATCTACAAGGGCCGCACCGAGAACATGAACTTCATGAAGTACTGGTACGCCGACAACACCAACCCCGAGGGCGTCCGGGGCGGCCTCACCGAGGCGGTCAGGGGCGCCAACATGTTCCTCGGCCTCTCCGGCCCGGGCACCTTCCAGGTGGAGCAGCTGAAGACGATGACGAAGGACCCGATCGTCTTCGCCATGGCCAACCCGACCCCCGAGATCATGCCCGAGATCGCCGCTCCCTACGTCCGCGTGATGGCGACCGGGCGCTCGGACTACCCGAACCAGATCAACAACGTGCTGGCGTTCCCGGGCATCTTCAAGGGCGCCCTGGCCTGCCGGGCCACGCAGATCAGCGAGGCCATGAAGGTGGCCGCCGCGCAGGCCATCGCCGACTGCATCGCCGACGACGAACTCAACGAGGACTACATCATCCCGAGCGTGTTCAACCGGCGGGTGGCCCCCGCGGTCTCGGAGAAGGTGATCGAGGTGGCGCAGGCGGAGGGCCTCGCCCGCCGCGTCCCGCAGGTCGG
>JAXIPH010000265.1:0-5167 GCA_045403035.1 Thermoleophilia bacterium
CGTGCCGCTGCCCTCGGTGGTGGGGGCGGTCCTCACCGGCGGCCTCTGGGTGGCGGCGCTCTTCACGCACGATGCCGCTCGGATCGCGGGCCCGATCTGGCTGGCCGTCGGCGTCGTCGTCTACCTGATGTCGCGGCAGGCGGCGGGGGAGAGCGTGCTCGGCCGGGCCACGCCCGCGGTGCCCGACCTCGTCCCGGGCGCCGAGTTCGGCGCGCAGCGGATCCTGGTCCCCCTGAAGCTCAGCGAGATCGGCCAGGAGGTGCTGGCAACCGCGCTCCGGCTTGCGGAGGAGGGCGGTGCTCAGGTGTTCGTCGTGCACGTCATCACGGTGCCGATGGCGCTGCCGCTGGACGCGCCGGACCTGGAGGGGGAGGCCGACGGCCGCGCGGCCCTCGAGGAGGCGCGGGAGATCGCGCAGGACCTGGGCGTGGAGGTCTCGGCCCATCTCGTGCGGGCCCGCTCGCTGGCCCAGGCCGTCCTCGACGAGGCGGAGGCCCTGAAGGCCGACCTCATCGTGATGGGCTCGGCACCGCGCTGGCGCCACCACAAGCGGTTCTTCAGCCCGACCGTCGACGAGGTGCTGCGCCGGGCACCGATGGAGGTGATGGTCGTCACCTATCCCGAGGGCGTCCTTCTGGAGGAGGAAAGCGGATAATGAAATCCATGAAAGCCGTCATCGTGGGCTGTGGAAGGGTCGGCTCGACGCTGGCGCGCAACCTGGCCGATTCGGGGTGGGAGGTGGTCGTCATCGAGCTGCGGGAGGAGAACCTGAACCGCCTGGGGCCGGAATGGCGCCATCCGGTCGTGCTCGGCCATGGCATGGACACCGCCGTGCTGGAGGAGGCCGGGATCGAGGACGCCGACGTGCTCATCGCGGCGACGGACGGCGACAACACCAACCTGGTGGTGGCCCAGGTCGGCAAGGAGCGCTATCACGTGGCTCACGTGGCCGCGCGCATCCAGGACCCGGCGCGGGCGAATGCCTATTCCGGCCGCGGCTTCGAGGTGATCTCCCCGGTGAAGATGGCGATCGACGGTCTCACCGGGTGGGCGATGAAGGCGGGGACGAGCGAGGGGGCGGTCTGATGTTCGTGATCGTTGTCGGTGGCGGGAAGATGGGGGCCAACATCACGCGGACGCTGCTCGAGAAGGACCACGAGGTGGCGATCGTCGAGGTCAAGCCGGCGCGCGCGGACGCGCTGCAGGCCGAGTTCGGCCATCGCGTGGTGGAGGGCGACGGCACCGAGCTCTACGTCCTGGAGCGGGCCGGCATCACCCGGCCGCCCGACCTCCTGCTGGCGCTGACCGGAGACGACGAGGACAACCTGGTCATCTCCCAGCTCGGCCGCGAGCGCTATGGGGTCGCGAAGATCATCGCGCGCGTCAACGACCCGCGTAACCAGGAGCACTTCGACCTGCTGGGCGTCTCGCCGACCATCTGCCCGACCCAGCGGATCATGGCCCTGATCGAGCACGAGGTACCCCAGCACGACGTGGTGCATCTGCTCGACCTGCGCCACGAGAACCTGGAGATCATCGAGATCGAGATCGACCCCAAGTGTCCCTGCGTGGGGAAGGCCGTCTCGAAGCTCGGCCTGCCGGCCGGCTCGCGCCTGATCTCGGTGGTCCGCGACGGCAAGGCCGTGATCGCGGTGGGGGACACCGTGCTGGCCGAGGGCGACCAGGTGCTCGCCATCCTCGAGCCCGAGCGCGAGGGCGAGGTGCGCGAGCTGCTCATGGGCCGGTGACGTAGGCGTCGCCGGAGTGATGTAACCTCGTGACATGAAGCGGCTTCAGATCATGATCGAAGAGGAGCTCGACGACGCACTCGGGCGCCTGGCGGTCGCAGAAGGAGTGTCGAAGGCGGCTCTGGTCCGCCGGTTCGTGGGTGATGCGATTCGTCCCCTCCCACCCCTCGCGTCGGACCCCCTGATGCAAATCTCCGGCACCTCCGACTTCGAGCCCGGGGACATCGATGAGGTCGTCTACGGGTGATCTTCGTGGACACGTCGTTCTGGGTCGCGCTGAAGAATCGCCAGGACGACCGCCACGATGCCGCAACCTCCCTGCTCGAGCTCCACGGTGATGGGCAGCTCGTGACGACCAACCACGTCCGTGGCGAGACGTGGACCTTCCTTCGCCGCCGGGCAGGTCACAGGGACGCCGTGGCCTTCCTCGATGCCGTTGAGCGCTCGCCGCGCGTCGCGCTGGTGGCGGTCGGGCAGGAACAGGAGGACGCGGCGCTGCGGTGGCTTCGCCGTCACGACGAGCGCAGCTACTCATTCGTCGACGCGACCAGCTTCGCGGTGATGCGCGAGCGGCGGGTGACGCGCGCCTTGGCATTCGACGGGGATTTCTCGGCGGCCGGCTTCAAGGAGCTTCGCCCCTGAGGTGACCCCGGTCGGCAGGCGATCCCCTCCTCCCGCCGAAGGTGTCGACCGAGAGCACCGCCACCGGGAGGAGGGGATCATGGCCGAGGAGCAGGCGACCAACGGCACCGCCAACGGGGCGCCGCCATCGAACGGCGACGCCGGCACCGCGACCGCCACGAAGACGACGGTCGACGCGGCGCGGGTCGAGGAGATGGTCAGCCGCTCGCTGGCCCAGACCCGGGACTGGATCAACCGCAGGCGCCTGGCCCCCGAGGTCCTGCCGGCCACGCCGCGACTGTCCACGCGCGATTGGCTGGTGCGCGCCAGCTTCGCGCTGTTCTCGGTGGTGGTCATGGGCGTGGTCGTGTTCTCGGCCCTCGGCCTGCTGAGCGCCGGCGAGGCCGTCGCCGCCCTCAGCCCCGTGACCACGCTCACCGCGGTGATCGTGGGCGTCTTCCTCGGGGACCGCTCGCCCGGTTGACCACCGACGCCCTCGACGCGGACCGGCGCACCCGGCTGGCGAACGAGCGGACGTTCCTGGCCTGGCTGCGCAGCGGCCTGACGGCGCTCGCGGTCAGCCTCGCCGTGGGCGGCATCGTGCCCCAGCTGGTCGACCGGACCTCGTGGCCCTTCGTGGCATGCGGGGTCGCGTTCGCGCTGTACGGCGTGGCGATGATCCTCGTGGGCGCCCAGCGGGGGCGCGCGGTCGAGCGGGCGATCCTCGGCGGGGGCTACGCACCGCTTGCGGACCGCACGCTCGTGGCCCTCGCCGCCGGAGGGGCGGCGCTCGGCCTCGCCACCCTGGCGCTGGTCGTCTGGCTCCTCTGAGGAGGGTCGTCACGCCTGATAGCGTCGCGGCGTGACGATCCTCGACGAGCTCGAGCGCACGCTTCTCGACGAGAAGCGCTCGATCGACATGGACGAGGCGCGGAGCCTCGTGGACCTCCCGGCCGCCGAGCTGCCGCGCCTGCTGGGGCTGGCCCACGAGGTGCGCCGGCGCTGGTGGGGCGAGGGTGTGGAGCTGGAGTCGCTCATCAGCGCCCAGACCGGCGGGTGCCAGGAGGACTGCGCGTTCTGCTCGCAGTCGATGCACTACGACGCGCCCGCGCAGCGCCACGCGTTCCTGCCGCTCGACCAGGTGCTCGCGGCGGCGCGGGCGACCGAGGAGTCGGGGGCGAGCGCCTTCTGCATCGTCGTCGCCGTGCGCGGCCCCGACCGGCGCCTGATGGACCAGGTGCTGCGCGCGATCGATGCGATCCACGCCGAGACGGGGCTCGACGTCGACTGCTCGCTGGGCATCCTCACACGCCCGCAGGCCGAGGCGCTCCGGGACGCCGGGGTGCACCACTACAACCACAACCTCGAGGCCGCCCGCAGCTTCTTCGGTGAGATCGTCACCACCCACACGTGGGAGGAGCGGGCCGAGACCTGCCGCCTGGTGACCGAGCTCGGCATCAAGCTCTGCAGCGGCGGCATCCTGGGCATGGGGGAGACCTGGGAGCAGCGGCTCGAGCTGGCCTACGAGCTGCGCGAGCTGGGGCCCGACGAGATCCCGCTCAACTTCCTGAACCCCCGGCCCGGGACGCCGCTCGCCGGGCGGCGACCGCTGGAGGCGCACGACGCGCTGCGGGCCATCGCGATCTTCCGCCTCGTGTTCCCGGACCGGATCATCCGCTACGCCGGCGGGCGCGAGCTCGTGCTGCGCGACGCCCAGGCCCTCGGGCTGGTGGGCGGGGTCAACGGCATGATCGTGGGCAACTACCTCACGACCGCCGGCCGCCCGGCCGCCGAGGACGTGCGCCTGGCGCGCGACCTGGGCATGCCCGTGGTGCCCGGCGCCCGCGTCGACGCCGCGCGCTAGCGCGCCCGCCATGACGGCGCAGGAGCTGCTCGAGCTCGACCGCGCGCACGTGTGGCATCCCTACGCGCCCATGCCGGGCACCCACCCGCCGCTCGTGGTGGAGTCGGCCTCCGGGGTGCGCCTGCGCCTGGCCGAGCCGGTCGCCGGCCACGACGAGCTGGTGGACGGCATGTCGTCGTGGTGGTCGGCCATCCACGGCTACGCCCATCCGGCCCTCGACGCCGCCGCCCACGGCCAGCTCGAGCGCATGAGCCACGTGATGTTCGGAGGCCTCACGCACGAGCCGGCCGTGGGGCTCGCCCGGCGGCTGGTGGAGATCACCCCGGAGCCGCTGCGCCACGTGTTCCTGTGCGACTCGGGGTCGGTGTCCGTCGAGGTGGCGGTCAAGATGTGCCTCCAGTACTGGCGCTCCCGGGGGCGGCCCGAGCGGCGGCGCCTGCTGACCTGGCGCGGCGGCTACTACGGGGACACCCTCACCCCGATGTCGCTCTGCGACCCGGACGGCGGGATGCACCACCTCTGGAGCGGGATCCTGCCGCGCCAGGTGTTCGCCGACGCGCCCCCGGACGGCTTCGACGCCCCCGCCGACGCCGGCTACCTCGACCACGTGGCCTCGCTGGTCGAGCGGCACGCCGGCGAGCTCGCGGCGATCGTCGTCGAGCCGGTGGTGCAGGGCGCCGGGGGCATGCGCTTCCACAGCCCGGCCTACCTCCGGGCGCTGCGAGCGCTGGCCGACGCGCACGACCTGCTGCTCGTGTTCGACGAGATCGCCACGGGGTTCGGGCGCAGCGGCGCCCTCTTCGCCGCCGACCACGCCGGCGTGGCGCCGGACGTGATGTGCGTCGGCAAGGCGATGACCGGCGGCTACCTCACGATGGCCGCCGCCCTCTGCACGCCGCGGGTGGCCGAGGCGATCTCCGCGGGAGAGGTGCCC
>JAXIPH010000163.1:0-3709 GCA_045403035.1 Thermoleophilia bacterium
CCGGTGCCGTCCGGGACCGGCGCGGGGCGCAGCGCGATGGCCAGGCTCCAGATCTTCCCCAACGTCACCAGCTCGGCCAGGCCGGGCGCGGCGGCGGCGAAGGTGTGGACCGCACGGCTGCGGGTGAGCAGCTCCACCAGCGGGAGCACGCGCAGCTGGCTCGCCAGGTACTCCTCGGTGGCGCGCTCCGCGTCGATCGAGATCCCATAGAGGCCGGGTGCCAGCTCGGTCTCCCGCTCGTGCACGACCCCGGCGGAGTCGAAGAGCCCCGACAGGCGGTCCTCCCCGGCCACCTCGACGATGAGGGTGCGCACCCCCGCGTGGGCCGCCGCGAGCCCGAGGGCCGCGGCGACGGTGCTCTTGCCCGCCCCGCCCTTTCCGAGGACGAAGTGCAGTCGCCGCTCGCCGAGCGGGGGCCCCGGGGGCGGCGGCGCGGCGCTAGGCGGCAGACGCGCCCCGGTGTGCGGCCGTCGCCCCGGCCCGCACCCATCCGCGGGCGATCGCGCGGCGTGGGCACAGGGGGCACACCACCTGGTGTCGCCGGCCGCGCTCGGGGTCGAGGAAATCGTGCGCGGGCTCGCCCGGAAGGACGACCCGCCCGCAGACGGCGCAGTCGCCCGGGCCCTCTGCCCGCCTACGCCGCATCCGCACCCGCTCGCTGGGCGAGCACCTCGAGGCGCCGATCGATGAGCTCGCGCAGCGACTCCGGCAGCCCGGCCTCGCCCGCCACCCGCCGCGCCTCCTCGAAGCGCGTCCGGGCGCGGCCCGCGGCCTCCTGGTCGTGGCGGTTCTTCAGCATGTTGTCGCCCGACAGCAGCAGTTGGCGCACCCGCCGCTGTGGATCGTCGCCCTCGCTCATCGCCGGAACCCTCCGCGCCGCCCCAGGGGAGGGGGAGATTAGCGCGGCGCAGCGAGGAATTCGGCGAGCTCGGCGGCCAGCCGCTCGGGCTCCAGCGACGAAGGGACGGGCCGGCCTTGGCGATCGCCCGCGTAGAGACGGGGCCGAATCGGGGCCACACCCTCGAAGCGCCAGCGGCCGGGGCCGCGCTCGGCGGCCTGAAGTCGCGGCAGCATGGGGTCGAGGTCGACGCGGGGCGGCAACGGGCGCGAGGCGTAGGTGACCCAGGTCTCGTAGCGGTGGCGCAGGACGAGGGTTCCGTCCGGGGTGGCGGTCAGGACACGGGTGCGCGCGGTGCGCGGGTGCACCGCCATGTCGTGCAGCGGGCGGGGCGTCCGCACGATCGCGACGTCGCCGGCGGGGTGGTCGTCGATGGTCGCCTCGCCGGAGTCGAGCAGCGCGATGTCGCGCTCCACCGCGGTCCACTCGGACCGCCAGGTCATGGAGTAGCGCTCGGGGTCGGCGAGGAGGCCGCCGGTGCGGGGCAGGATGGCCAGGTAGAGCTCTCCCGCCGGGTCGGTCGCGCCGGCGCGCGCGAGCGCGCGCCCCACCTCCGGGAACGGGGTGCGGGCGCGCTCGGCCATGGCCATCGCGGCGATGGCCACGCGGGCGGCCCAGGGATCGGTCCAGGTGCCGAAGTCGCCGGCCTCGGCGGCGGCCAGGGCCAGCGCCCGCTCGCGGCTCCCCTCCGACGGGCGCGCCAGCAGCAGCCAGATGCCGAAGAGGCCGTCCTCGTCGTAGTGGTTGTTGGTCACGGCGCGCAGCTCCGGGCCCGCGGCGCCGGATCGGAGGTAGCGGTCGACGATCAGGGCGCTGGTGTCCGCCGCGAGCGTCGCGGGGGTGCCGCTGCCCGGCCAGTGCGAGAGGGCCAGCGCGGTGCCGGGCAGGCGCCCGCCGTCGACCACGACGTGCGGCTCGTCGCGCAGCCGCTCCGCCGGCACGAAGGCGGCGTCGCGCGCGACCCGGGGGAGGGCGGAGGTGTCGATCGGCTCCTGGGCCTGCATCGGCGCCGCAGGATAGCCCGGCTGCGATACTGAGCCCCGTGGACTTCCTGGCCGACAACGGCGTCCCGATCGCGGCGATCGTGTTCGGCGTCCTGGTGCTGGTGGCCCTCGTGATCCTGGGCATCGCCGCGCTTCGCCTCTGGCGCGTGATCAAGACGGTGCAGCGGCAGCTCATGCGTGCGGGCGAAGCCCTCGCCGACGAGGCCGCGCTGCTGTCGGAGTCCCTTGAGCGGCGGCCCGAGCGCCGAGCCGAGCTCGAGGATGCCCTCGCCGCGCTGTCCCAGCGCGTCGCGCTCCTGCGGGTGCTGGCGTCCCACGCCTCCGAGGCGGCGGCCATCCTGCGCTCGCCCCTGCGCTACGTGGGGAGATGACGCCGCAGCGCCTAGGGGTGGTGGACGTGGGCTCCAACTCCGTCAACCTCCTCCTGTGCGAGCGCGTCTCCGAGTCGGGCCCCGAGGGTGAGCGCGTCACCACGGTGATCGGGCTGCGGCGCGGCGCCGCCCCGGACGGCACGATCGCCGGGGACGCTCTCGCCCGCCTGGACGACTGCCTGGCGGGCTACGCCGAGCGCCTGGCGGCCTTCCGGCCGGCGCGGGTCCTGCCCGTGGGGACGGCCGCGGTGCGCGACGCGCCCAACGCCCATCGCGCCGGGGAGATCGTGAGCCGCCGGCTGGGGGCAGCGTTGCGCGTGCTGAGCGGGCATGAGGAGGCCGTCCTGGCCTTCGCCGGCGCCCGTCTCGCGGCCGATGGCGACGCCCCCGTCATGCTGATCGACATCGGCGGGGGCAGCACCGAGCTGGTGCGGGGAGGGGCCGCCGGGCCCGAGGCCGCGGTGAGCCTGCAGCTCGGCACGGTGCGCCACACCGAGCGCTACCTGTCCGACGACCCGCCCACCCCGGGGCAGCTCGCGGCGCTGCGAGCCGAGGCGCGCGCGATGGCGGCGCCCGCCATCGAGGCGATCGGAGGCCCGGCCGAGGCGATCGGCGCGGCGGGGACGATCACGACCCTCGCCGCCATCGACCTCGGGCGGTACGACCGCGAGCAGATCCACCGTCGTCGGCTCTCCCTGGCGAGGATCGAGGAGCTGGCGGGGCGCCTCGCCGCGATGACCCTGGCCGAGCGCCGCTCGGTGCCGGGGCTCGACCCCGCCCGGGCGGGCGTGATCGTGGCCGGGGCGGTCATCCTGGCGGCGGTCCTCGAGGCGGCGGGCCTCGACGGCCGGATGGTGAGCGAGCGCAACCTGCTCGACGGCGTCGCGCTGGAGGCGCTCGCTCAGCTCGCCTAGATGTAGGCACCCGCGGCGATGTTGCGGCCGCGGCGGGCCGGGCCGTATGGTCGCCATGAAGGGACCGGGGCAGGGAATCGAGATCGCGAGCATCGAGCAAATCGTTCCGGCGGTTGGTGCCGGCGCTTTCGCGGAGCCGCGGGCGGCATGGACGAGCCGGACCAGCGATGGGAGGGCCCCGGGCACGTCCGGGGAGGCCGAATCTCCGTGGTTTCGGCGACCTCGCCCCTCGATCGAGCATCGGCCGTCATTCCAAGGAAAGGGGCGCGCGACATGCCGGAGACGATGAGGGCGGCGGTCTTCAAGGACGTGCGGGACATCCACATCGAGGAGGTCCCCCTGCCCCGATGCGGGCCGACCGACGCGATCGTGAAGATCACGACCACGACCATCTGCGGCACGGACTCGCACATCTGGCGGGGCGAGTACCCGGTGGCGCCGGGCCGCATCGTGGGGCACGAGCCCGCCGGCGTGGTCCACACGCTCGGCGAGGCGGTTCAGGGCTACGAGGTGGGCGACCGC
>JAXIPH010000021.1:0-6593 GCA_045403035.1 Thermoleophilia bacterium
GCCGAGGGCCGCGCTGGTGCTCGGTCATGGCGCCGGTGGCGGGGTGACCTCGCGGGACCTGGTCGCGGTGACGGGCGCCGCGCGCGCGGACGGGATCAGCGTCGCGCTTGTGGAGCAGCCCTACCGCGTGGCGGGACGGCGCTCTCCGGCTCCGGCTCCGCGCCTCGACGCCGCCTGGACCGCGGTGGTCGAGCACCTGCTGTCGGGCGGGCTTCGCGGGCTGCCGCTCGTCGTCGGTGGCCGCTCCTCGGGCGCGCGGGTGGCCTGCCGCACCGCGGAGGCGACCGGCGCCCTGGGGGTCCTCTGCCTCGCGTTCCCGCTTCAGCCTCCCCCGCGCCGGTCTGGCGGCAGCCCCGCGCCGAGCCGCCTGTCCGAGCTCGACGGGGTCGGGGTCTCGGTTCTGGTCGTGCAGGGTGAGCGCGACCCGTTCGGCGTTCCGCCGGCGGCCGCGCGCCGGACGGTGGTGCTGGTGCCGGGCGACCACAGCCTGAAAACCGACCTCGAGGCGGTGGCCGCAGCAGCGCAAGGCTGGCTCCGCCGCGTCCTGGACCGGGCGACCCCGGCACCGCCGCCGGCCGCCCCCTCACGAGGAGGATGACCGTGGACTGGAAGCTCGAGCTGGTGGCGATCCCCGTCTCGGACGTGGACCGTGCCAAGGCCTTCTACACCGAGAAGGCCGGTTTCATCGCCGATCACGACCACCGGGTCAGCGATGAGATCCGCTTCGTCCAGCTGACCCCTCCCGGGTCGGCCTGCTCGATCGCCCTGGGAACCGGGATCGTGGACGCGCCGCCGGGCTCGGTCCGGGGTATGCAGCTCGTGGTCTCGGACATTCAGGCCGCCCGTGCGGAGCTGCTCGGACGAGGTGTCGACGTCAGCGAGGTGCAGGAGTTCGACTGGGGCTCGTTCCTCTTCTTCAGCGACCCGGACGGCAACGCCTGGGCGGTGCAGCAGCTGCCCGCTCGCTGACGCTCCTCGCTCCGATGGTTGAAGCGCTCGATCGCCTCCTGTCGGGTCGCCTTCATCCGGTCGGGCGTCATCACTCCTCCTTCGTCTGTGCCAGCACCACCCCCCACGGGCCGCCCAGGGCGAAGAGACGGCCGTCCGGCGACCAGGCGGCCGCCCGGGCACCGCGGACCCACCGCACGATGGCGCGGTCCGACTCGCGCACCAGCGCGATCACGTCGAGCCGGCCCTCGCGCGTGTAGATCGCCGTCACCCCGCCCTCGGGTGCGGCGACGCCGGTCAGCTCGGCCTCTCCGAGCGTGGGGGCGTGGAGCGGGCCGGGGAGGCCGGCCGCCGGGTCGTCGCCGGGACGCTCCTCGGAGGCCAGCGCCAGGCCGGGCAGCGACCAGGCGCGGATCACGTACGGGCTCACGCCCCGGAGCACCCCGGCGCCGGCGTCAAAGCCCAAAGAGAGGGCCGGCTCGCGCGCGGCGGCGATGAACGTCAGCGGCCCGATGCCGGCGACGCGCACGCCAGGGTCGATGCCGGCAAGCGGCAGCCCGATGTCGGGCGGCGGCGACAGCATGAGCCCGCTGGGCGGTTGGGCGCGGCGACGGCCGGGGCGGCCGGCCTGCGCGAAGACGGAGCTCACCACGCTCCACGGGCCGGGGTCGTCGCGCAGCACCTCGGGTGGCGGGAGCGGGCGTGTGCTCATGAGTCCTCCTCGAGGGGTGTCAACCAGGCGCAGCCCCAGTCGCCGCCCACCATCACCCCGTCGCCGGCCGGCGACGGGGCGATGACGCGGGCGCCCTCGACGCGGCGCGCCGGCGCGCCGTCCTCGGCCCGCAGAAGGCAGGCGGCCGGCGCCTCGCCGGCGGCGGTGCCCAGGGCGACCAGCGCTCCGTCGGGGGAGAGGGCAGGCGAGCCGGAGCCGGGCAGGGGCGACGGCCAGGTGGCGAGCGGCTCGGACGCGCCGGCCTCCCAGACGGTGACCGAGCCGTCCTCGTGGCCGGCCACCAGGCGCGGCGCCGCCGCCGCGGCCGACAGGGACACGATGGGTGAGCCGGGCGCCGGATCCCCGCCGGGCGCGACCACCGCGGCGCCGGCGGCCGCGACCAGGGTGCCGTCGGCGGCGTAGCAGAGCGCCGTGGGGACCCCGGCGTGGCGGGCGACCGGGTCGGGCGTGCCGAGGTCCCACTCCTCCACCCCGCCGTCCACCGCCGCCGCGATGCGGCGGCCATCGGCCCGGAGGGCCACCGGGCCCGCGCCGAGGTCCGCCGCCACGTCGCCCAGGCTGGGCAGCACCACGACGCGCCAGCCGTCGGCGCCGTGCAGCAGGCCGGCGTTGGCCCCCGGGGCCCCCACGACCCGGTCGAGGCCGCGCGGGCGGCGGTCGTGGACGACGGTCATGTGCGGGATCGCCAGGGTGAACGCGATGCCGGGAGCCATCGCCAGCACGAGCTTCCCACCGGCCACCACGACCGCCTCGCGCACGACCGCCGGAGCCCCCGCGCGGAGGCGCAGCGCGGGACCCTCGTCGGCCGCGGCGCCCGCCGGGGGCGGCGCCGGCGCCAGCCGGAGGCCGCGGTGGGCGCGGAGCTCAACGCGCGAGAACGCGGGGATGGCCGCCGAGTCGACCGGGAGGGTGGGCGCCCCTCCGCGCCTCATCCCTTCTCCCGGGCCTCGGCGATGCGGTGGGCCATGCGGCTCTGCAGCGAGAAGAGCTCGATGAAGCCCGGTGCCGCCCCCTGCGAGAACGACGTGTCGGCGTTGAAGGTGGCCAGGCTGCGGTCGTAGATCGCGTTGGGCGAGCTGCGCGTGACGGCCGTCGCGGAGCCCTTGTAGAGGCGCATCGTGATCCGCCCCTCGACGCGCTGGTTGACCTGCTCCATGAACGCGTTGAGGTCCGCGAGCAGGGGCTCGTACCAGAGCCCCTCGTAGGCGAGCTGCGCCCAGAGCGCGTCGAGCTGGGGCTTCAGGGCGTTCTCGCGCCCGGTGCAGACCAGCTTCTCGAGCTCGCGGTGCGCGGTGAGGATGACCTCGGCGGCCGGCACCTCGTAGATGTCGCGCACCTTCAGCCCCACGACCCGGTCCTCGATGTGGTCGACGATGCCGACACCGTTCCGCGCCGCCACCTCGGCGACGCGACCGATGAGCTCCACCAGGCCCAGCTCCTCGTCGCCGAGGCTTGAGGGCAGCCCGTCGCGGAAGCCGATGACGACCTCCTCGGGCCGGTTGGGCGCCCGCTGGGGGGGCGTGACGAGCTGGAAGACGTCCTCGGGCGGGGGCTGGTCGAGGTCCTCGATGGTCCCGCCCTCGCTCGAGCGGCCCCAGAGGTTGTCGTCGATCGAGTAGGGGCGCTCGACGGTGGACGTGACCGGGATGCCGTGCTCCTGCGCATAGGCGATCTCCTCGTCACGGCCCATCTGCCACTCGCGCACCGGGGCGATCACCTTCAGGTCGGGCGCCAGGGTCGCCACCGTGGCCTCGATGCGCACCTGGTCGTTCCCCTTGCCGGTGCAGCCGTGGGCGATCGTGTCCGCCCCGTGCTCGCGCGCCGCGTCGCAGGCCAGCTTCGCCAGGAGGGGGCGGCCGAGGGTGGTGAACAGCGGATAGCCCCCCTGGTAGCGGCCGTTCGCCCGGATCGCGGGGGCCACGTAGTCGCGCGCGAACTCCTCCTTGGCGTCCACGACGAGGCTCTCCACCGCTCCCAGGTCGAGGGCCTTCTGGCGCACGGCGTCGAAGTCGTCGTCCGGCTGGCCGAGGTCGACACACAGCGCCACGACCTCGGCGTCGTACTCGTCCTGGATCCACTTGAGCATCACCGAGGTGTCCAGGCCGCCCGAGTACAGCAGCACCACGCGGTGGACCTCGTGAGGCTGCGCGAGGTAGCTCGCGACGGGCGGGGCGGGGCGGTGCTCGGGCAACGGCGTTCCTCCGGTCGAATGGCCGCGGGGGAGTCTAGTGCCGTTCCACCGCCGGCTGTCGGTCCCACCCGGGCGAGGGGTCGACAACCGGCGAACTCGACGTTCGGGGGTGACGGCCCTCCCCAGACCTCGCGTATACCGGCGATAAGCGATGGACGTTTCCTCGACATCGACACTCCCGACCCAGATCCTGTGAGCGCATGAGCCCGGCCGGCGTCCACTCCGCGTTGAGGGTTCCCGCCGACCTCCAGGTGGTCGCGTTCGTGCGCTGCGCCTTCGCCTGCGTCCTGGCCCGGGAGGGCTGGCCGGCGGAGGGTGCCGGGCGCGTTCTGCTGGCCTCGACCGAGGCGCTGGCCAACGCGATCGAGCACGGCTCCCCCGAGGGGGGGCGCGTCGACGTTCAGCTGTCGGTCACGGAGGACCGCACCAGCCTGAGTGTCGTCGACGAGGGTCGGCCGGGAGTGCCGGTGCCCGTCTACCCGGCCACGCCGCCCCCGGTGTCCAACCCCCGCGGGCGGGGGCTGATCATCATCCGGGGCCTCGCCGACGACTTCGAGCTGTCCCCCGAGGGAGACGGCACGCGGCTGGAGGTGGGCTTCCTGCGCTCGGCCGCCGAGGAGGCCGAGGCGCGCCTGAACGGCGACCTGCAGGCCGCCTAGCGGCAACAGTGCGAGACGTGAGCCCTCGCCCTCAGCCGGGGATGAGCACCAGCTTGCCGCGGACGTGGCCGTCTTGGCTGATTCGGTGGGCTTCAGCGGCCTCGTCGAAGGGGAAGACCTGCGCGACGGGCAGCGTGAACTTCCCCGCCTCATAGAGCTGCGCAGCCTGGCCGAGCGCTTGCCAGGAACGCTCGTCGGCGCCGGTCGTAACGCGTACGCCGTGCTCGGCGGCACTGAAGTCGGCGATGGTGACGACGTGGTCTGGGCTGCCGGTGATGTCGATCAGCTCGGGGAGCGCGCCGCGCCCAGCGGTGTCCAGCGCAAGGTCCACGCCCTCGGGGGCGAGCTCGCGGACACGCTCGACCAGGCCGTCGCCGTAGGTGGTCGGCTCGGCGCCGAGCGTGCGCAGGTACTCGTGGTTGCTCTCGCTGGCCGTGCCGATGACGCGCGCGCCGCGGGCGCGGGCGAACTGCACCGCCGCCGTGCCGACCCCGCCGGCGGCGCCGTTGACGAGGATCGTCTGGCCGGGCTCCAGGCCGAGCAGATCCAGCGTCCGGACGGCGGTCTCCACCACCCCGGGCAGGCCGGCGGCCTCGGCCCACGACAGGCCGGCGGGCTTGGTCGCGTAGTGCTCCAGCACGGCGTGCTCCGCGGTACCGCCGCCGACGGCGAACCCGAACACCTCGTCGCCGACGGCCACGTCGGTCACGCCATCGCCGAGCTCATCGACGACCCCGGCGGCCTCGATGCCGGGAATGCTGGGCAGCTCGATTGGCATGAACTGCTGCATCGCCCCGCTCCGGATCTTCCAGTCAACCGGATTGACACCCGCGCCCCTTACCGCGACGCGGACCTGGCCCGCGCCGGCGTGAGGCTCCTCCACGTCGGCGACGCGCAACACCTCGGGACCGCCGAACTCGCCGAACTGAACGGCCTTCATCTCAGGCCTCCTTTGGGATCGCAGTCACGATCCCCAGCACAGTAGGCCGTCGGCGCCCGACGAGCCCGCGAGGCTCCCGCATGTCGGCCCCAGCAGCGCCGACGCCGGCGCCGGCGGGGAAGCGCGAGGAGGTCGAGCACGGCCTGACGATCCGTCGCCATGGGCATACGCTGAGGACGAGCGGCGGCGAGCCCGACCGCTGTCGCGCCCCGAGTGAAGCCCAAAGGAGCTGGCCATGCCCTACGAGCTGCCCCCGCTTCCCTACCCCTACGACGCGCTCGAGCCGCACATCGACGAGGAGACGATGCGGCTCCATCACGACAAGCACCACCAGACCTACGTGACCAACCTCAACGCGGCCCTCGAGGGCACCGAGTGGGATGGCCGGCCGCTCAGGCAGGTGCTCGACCTGCTCGATCAGATCCCCGCGGAGGTGCGGACGGCCGTCCGCAACAACGGCGGCGGCCACGCCAACCACGCCCTCTTCTGGGAGACCATGAGCCCCGAGGGCGGCGGCGAGCCCGACGGCGCCCTGGCGACGGCGATCGACGATGCCTTCGACGGCCTCGCCGAGCTCAAGCGGCAGATGACCGACGCGGGCCTCAAGCGCTTCGGGAGCGGCTGGGCGTGGCTGGTCCACGACGGGACCGGTCTGGTCGTCGTCTCCACCCCGAACCAGGACACGCCGCTGATGGACGGCCACACTCCGCTGCTCGGCGTCGACGTCTGGGAGCACGCCTACTACCTGCGCTACCAGAACCGCCGCGCCGACTACCTGGAGGCGTGGTGGAAGGTCGTCAACTGGCAGCGGGTGGCCGAGCAGCTCGCGCAGGCGGGAGGCCGCAAGGCGTGACTGTCATGTAGGCCTCCGTGCCGGCGGGGACGGCACCCGGCGGGAGGTGGGCTTCCTGCGCCCGGCCGCCGCGGAGGCCGAGGCGCGCGTGAGCGGCGCCCTCCAAGCGGCCTGAGCGCGCTGGCGTAACCTGGCTTTGCTTGTGGCCCTTTCGGCGGGCCCGCCCCGCCGAAGGCGGTGCCCGCCGTCCGCATATGCATCCGGCCAGGATGCATATGGCGTCCCGCCGGGCCCACGTTTTTCGGGCCCGGCGTACGCCGAACGCGCGA
>JAXIPH010000339.1:0-14375 GCA_045403035.1 Thermoleophilia bacterium
GGCCGCGACGACCCCCAACGCCCACCCCCCGCGCCGCCACCGCCCCTCGCCCCGCAACCGGTCACCTCGCGATCGCCGACCCCGACCTTAAACGCCGGTGGCGCTCACCGGGGACCGCTGCGGTCTCCCCCTGTGGCGATCAGCAGGCGGTGCGCAACTCGACCCGGCAGACGTCGCTGCCCGCGCCTCCCACGGCGCGGTCGCGGCCCGCCAGGCCGAGGAGGCGATCGATGCCGGCCCCGCCCAGCAGCAGGTCGGATCCAAGGCCTCCCTCGAGCAGGTCGCGGCCGAGGCCGCCCTCGGCGCGGTCGGCCCCCGCCTGGCCCAGGATGCGGTCGGCGCCGGCGCCACCGATGCCGCGGTCGTTGCCGGCGCCCAGGCAGATGAGGTCGTTGCCGCCGAGGCCGCGCACGAGGTCGCTTCCGCCGAGGGCCGCGATCACGTCGCGCTTGGCGGTGCCCCGAATCACGTTGCGCCTGGCCGTGCCGACGATGGTGGCGCGGACCCCGGCGCAGCGCGCCGTGATCGTCCGTCCCCCGGCGGGCGTCGGGGACGGCCGTGCGGTGGGGGTCGTGGGAAGAGCCGCCGGCGGCGCCAGCGTCCGCGCGAAGATGTTCTTCACCGAGTTCACATCGTCCGCCGACAGGTTGTCGGCATCCGACTCGAAGGCCACGTGGCGTCCGTCGGAGGAGATCCACGGGCTGACCGAGTCTCCGCCCGTGGCCGGCGCGCCCGCCGGGCCCGGGGCGCGGCTCACCAGCCGGGTCGTCCCGGCGAGCAGGTCGCGCACGAAGACGTTGCGGACGCCGTTGTCGTCCTCGGCGGAGAGGTTGTCCGCCACCGATGCGAAGGTGATGAAGCGCCCGTCGGCCGACATGGTCGAGATGCCGGAGCTGTCGTCGCCTGGGGCGCCGCTCGGGCCCTCTGCCCGGCTGGCCAGGATCGTGGCGTTGGTGGTCAGGTCGCGGACGAAGACGTCCGTGGCGTCGTCGTCGTCCTCTGGGGAGAGGTTGGTCGCGCCCGAGGAGAAGGTGACGAAGCGCCCATCCGGGGAGAGGGCGGGCGCGCCCCCGCCCATGTCGGCGGCGGCACCCGCCGGCCCGCTCGCCCGGCTCACCAGGGCCGTCGTGTCGGTGAGACGGTCACGAACGAAGATGTCCTGGGTCGCATCGCCGTCGTCGGGCGAGAGGTTTGTCGCCATCGAGGAGAAGGCCACGTAGCGGCCGTCCGCCGAGATCGCCGGCTGGAGGGAGGCACTGTCGCCCTGGGCTCCGCCGGGGCCCCCCGCGCGACTGACGAGCGTCGTCGTGTTGGTCACGGTGTCGCGCACGAAGATGTTCGTGTAGCTCGTGGCGGTGGCGTCGCCTGAGAGGTTCGAGGAGTTCGATTGGAAGGCCACGAAGCGGCCGTCCGCGGAGATGGTGGGCTGGAACGACGAGCCGTCCGCACTCGCCCCCGTCGCGCCCGTTGCGCGGCTGACGAGCGTGGTGACCTGAGTGTCCAGCCGGCGAAGGTAGATGCTCTCCAGCTCACTGGCGTCGTCTGGCGAGAGCGTGGTGGCACCCGAGGAGAACGCGACGCTCAGGCCGTCGGCCGACAGCCGCGGGCCGAGCGAGCCCAGGTTGGCTGGCGCCCCGGCAGCCCCCGAGGCCCGGGTGACCAGCGTCGTGGTCCCGGCCTCAAGGTCCCGAACGAAGACGTTGGCGGCGGTGTTGACGTCCTCGGCCGAGAGGTTGTCCGCGTCGGAGAGGAAGGCCACCCGCCGCCCGTCGGCGGAGATCGAGACCGTGCGTGACTCGCCGTCCGCGCCGGCTCCCGCCACCCCCGTCGCCCGCGAGACGAGATCGAGATCGTCGTCGGCCGCGGTCGCGCTGAGGCTCAGGACCGCTACGCCGACCAGCACGGCGGCGAGGGCGGTGGCGCCGGTGCTCCGGCGCATCAGCACGCGGCCCGGGACTCGACCCGGCAGACGTCGACTCCCGCGCCCCCCACCGCCCGGTCACGGCCCGCCAGGCCGAGGAGGCGGTCGAGGCCGGCCCCGCCCAGCAGCAGGTCGGGTCCGAGCCCTCCCTCGAGCAGGTCGCGGCCGAGGCCCCCCTCGGCGCGGTCGGCGCCGGCCTGGCCGAGGATGCGGTCGGCGCCGGCGCCGCCGAAGCCGCGGTCGTTCCCGGAACCCAGGCAGATCAGGTCGTCGCCGCCGAGGCCGCGCACGAGGTCGTTTCCGCCGAGGGAGACGATCACGTCGCGCCTGGCAGTGCCCCGGATGACGTCGCGCTTGACGGTGCCGACGATGGTCGCGGCCTTCCCGGCGCACCTCCCGGAGGCGGCCGCCGCACCCGTTCCCGGGACCACCACTCCCGCCCTCGACGGGGAGCCGGCGGTGCCGAGGACGTCGCGGCGGAAGATGCCGCGGAGGGTGTCGAGGTCGTCTCTCGAGAGGTTGTCGGCGTCGGAGTGGAACGCGGCGTAGCGTCCATCGGCCGAGATCGCCGCGCCCCCCGAGGGCCCGTCCGCCGCCACCCCGGCAGGTCCGGCCGCGCGGCTGACGAGGGTCGTGGTGCCCGCCCGGAGGTCGCGCACGTAGACGCTGGTGAGGGGCTGGACGGTCTTCGAGACCTGCGGGGGGCCGGACTCGAAGGCGACGTGGCGCCCGTCGATGGAGATCGCGGGCCCGCGGGCGTCGTGGCTGGTGGGCGCCTCGCCGAGGGAGCTGACGAGAAGCGTCGTGTCGGTGACGGTGTCGCGCACGTAGATGTCGGGCCTCGTGTCGGTGTCGTCGGGCGAGAGGTTGGTGGCGCTCGAGGTGAAGGCCACGAAGCGGCCGTCGGCCGAGATGGCGGGCGACCCCGAGAAGCTGTTCGCCGCCGGCCCCGCCGCGCCGCCGGCGCGGCTGGCCAGGATGGTCGTCCCGAGGGCGGTGTCGCGGACGAAGACGTTCGAGTATGGGTTGTTGTCGGCGGTCGAGAGGTTGTCGGCCTGGGAGAGGAACGCGACGTAGCGGCCGTCGGCGGAGAGGGCCGGCTGATCCGAGCTCGAGTTGCCGCCGGTCCCGGCGAGGCCCGATTCCCGGCTCACCAGGATCGTTGCGTTCGTCGTCAGGTCCCGGAGGAACACGTCCACGACACCCCCGCCCGCGGGCGAGGGTGTGTCGTCGTCCTCGTCCGAGACGTTCACCGCGCCGGTCGCGAAGGCGACCCGGTTGCCGTCCGGCGCGATCGCGGGCTCGAAGGAGCTCCCGATGGGGGCCGCTCCCGCCGGGCCGCCGGCGCGGCTGACGAAGGTGGTCGTCCCGGCCGCGAGGTCGCGCACGAAGATGTTCGCGTAGAGCTTGTTGTCGTCGGTGGCGAGGTTGTCGGCGGCCGAGTCGAACACGACGCGCGTGCCGTCGCCCGACACGCGCGGGGTCCAGACACCGTCCCCGTCGGCGGCGGCCCCGGTCACGCCGGTCGCCCGGTTCACGAGCGTCGTCCGCCCGCTCGTGAGGTCGCGGGCGAAGATGTTGAAGACCGCGTCGTTGTCCTCAGCCGAGAGGTTGTTCGCAACGGACGAGAAGATCACGACGTTGCCGTCGCCCGAGATCGACGGAAAGTGGCTCGAGCCGTCGGCGGCGACCCCCGCCGCGTTGCGCGAGACGAGGTCGAGGTCGTCCCGGGCGGCCGCCGCGGGGAGCGCGAGCGCGCCGAGCGCCACTGCCGCGAGCGCGCCCAGGACCGTGCCGTGACCGGCCAACCCCGTCATGCGGGCGAGCCTAGTGCCGCCGGGGTGGGCGGTAAACCCGCCGCGGCCCTCCCCTACCCCATCCCCACCGCCTGGGTCTGCTGGAGCTTCTTGCCCTCGGACTTCAGGGCCGGCGCCACCATGACCTCGCACTTCTGGAAGCTCTGGATCGAGTCGTAGCCGCAGGTGGCCATCGCGCTGCGCAGGCCCCCGACCAGGTTGAGCGTTCCGTCGTTCTCGTGGGCGGGCCCGGTGAGGATCTCCTCGAGGGTCCCGATCGTGCGGGTCGTGACGCGGGTGCCGCGCGGAAGCTGGGGGTGGAAGGTGGCCATCCCCCAGTGGTAGCCGCGCCCCGGGGCCTCGGACGCCTTCGCGAACGGCGAGCCGATCATGCAGGCGTCGGCGCCGCAGGCGATCGCCTTGGCCAGGTCGCCGGCGTAGGCCATGCCGCCGTCGGCGATGACGTTCACGTACTGCCCGGTCTCCATCAGGTGCTGCATCCGGGCGCCCCCCGCGTCGGCGATGGCCGTGGCCTGGGGCACGCCCACGCCGATGACCTGCCGGGTGGTGCACGCCGCGCCGGGCCCCACGCCCACCAGCACGCCCACCGCGCCGGTGCGCATGAGGTGCAGGGCAGTGTGGTACGAGGCGCAGCCGCCCACGATCACCGGGACGGGGAGCTCGGCGATGAACCGCTTCAGGTTGAGCGGCTCGGCGACCGAGGACACGTGCTCAGCGGAGACGACGGTGCCCTGGATGACGAGGATGTCCAGGCCCGCCTCGAGCGCGACGTCCACGTAGTCGGTGACGCGCTGGGGCGTGAGCGACCCGGCCGCGACCACGCCCTGGTCCTTGATCTCCTTGATCCGGTGCGCGATCAGGTCGGGCTTGACCGGCTCGCGGTACACCTCCTGCAGGCCGCGGGTGGCCTGCTCGGGGGGCATCGCCGCGATGCGCTCGAGCTCGGCGTCGGCCTCCTCGTAGCGGGTCTGGATGCCCTCCAGGTTGAGCACCCCGAGGCCGCCCAGCTTGCCGATGATGCCCGCGGTGCGGGTGTCGACGACGCCGTCCATCGCCGAGGCCAGCAGGGGCAGGTCGAAGCTGTGCCCGTCCAGCCGCCAGGTGAGGTCCACGTCCTCCGGATCGCGCGTGCGGCGGCTCGGCACGATCGCGATCTCGTCGAGCCCGTAGGCCCGTCGTCCCTTCTTCCCCCGCCCGATCTCGATCTCCACTCAGCCCCCCGTGACGATCCCGAGCGCGTCGCCCATGCTCGCGCCTGATCCGGGGAGGATAGCGGCGGCCCCGGCCGGAGGCCGCGGCCCCCTGACACGACCTGCCCCCAGAACGCCGGGCGCTGGAACGCCTCCTGGGGGGTCTGACGGGCCGTCCATGGCCCTTTCAACCAGCGCCGGCTAGGAGCGCCGGCTGATCAGCCGATCTGGTCGACCGCCACGCGCCGCCTGAGGGCCTCGACGTCGGAGGGGTCGAGCACCCCGGCGCCCACCCGCTGCGTGCTGGCCGCGCCGCAGGCCACGGCGAGGGCCAGCGCGGTCTCGGGGGGCTGGTGGGCGTAGCGCGCCGAGAGGTAGCCGGCGAGGAAGGCGTCGCCGGACCCCACGGTGGACACCACGTCCGAGCGCGCCGGGAGCACCGCACGGTACGTGGCCCCCCGCTTGCCCGACTCGGTGCGGATGCGGGCCACGCATCCGTTCTCGTGGTGGATGAGGGCGGTCTCGGCGCCCATCTGGGCCAGCGTCTCGGCGGCCGCGGCCATGTCCTCCTCGTCGCCGAACTCGTGTCCCACGATCTCCTCGGCCTCGCGGACGTTGGGGCTCACCACGCCCGGCTCCGCCCCGAGGGCGGCCCGCAGCGCCGGACCGGTCGCGTCCACCGCGGTCACCATCCGCGCGCCGCGCAGCTCGCGGATGAGGGTCGCGTAGAAGTCGGCGGGCACGCCGCGCGGCAGTGACCCCGCGATCACGAACACGTCGGCGCCCTTCAACAGGTAGCGGATCTTGCCCATGAGCACCTCGAGCTCGGCCGCCTCGACGTTGGGGCCGTACTCGTTGATCTCGGTCTGCTGGCCGGTGTTGGGGTCGATGACGGCCGTCGAGGTGCGCGATTCCTCCTTGATCCGGACGAAGTCGTTGAGGATCCCCTCGGAGGTCAGCTCCTCGATGATGTAGGTGCCGGTGCGCCCGCCGGCGAGGCCGGTGGCGATGACCGGCTGCCCGAGCTGCTTCAGGGCCCGCGCCACGTTCACGCCCTTGCCGCCCGGGAGCCGCAGCGACGCGTTGGCGCGGTGGTTCGCCCCGAGCTGGAAGTTGGGCACGCGCACCGTGCGGTCGAGGGCCGCGTTGAGGGTGACCGTGACGATCACGGGACGAGCGCCTCCACGCCGGCCCGGAGGCGGTCCCAGAGGCTCGGCGACCCGGCGCTCTCGGCCGCCACCAGGGGACCCCGCCCGATGACGTGGCCGTTCTGGAGCACGCTCACCAGGCCCAGCGGCTGTCCGGCCGTGACCGGGGCGCGCACCTGCGCCGGCACCACCACGCGCTCGCTGACGGGTGCGCTGAGCAGCAGCGGGGCCGTGACCGCGGACGACGCCCGGTAGGGGACCGACGTCCCGGGGCGGCCCTGCACCGGCACGCGCCCGAGCGTCGCGCCCGCGGGCACGACCGTGGCGCGGGAGTACTGGGAGAAGCCCCAGTCGACCAGGCGGCGCCCGCCGCGGGCGCGCGCCGCGGCGCTCGGGGCGCCGATCAGGGCGACGTAGAGCTGGACGCCGAGCGCCGGCCGGCTCGCGTGGGCCACCAGGGCGAAGCCCGCGTCGTCGGTCATCCCGGTCTTCACGCCGTCGATGTCGGAGTCGACGTCCAGCAGCACGTTCTCCGACTCGTACCGGCGCAGCCCCTCGCCCTCCGGCCCCGGAATGCTCGCCCGCCGCCTCGACACCGTGCGCCGGAAGAACGGGTCGCGCATGGCCACGCTCGCCAGCTTGACCAGGTCGCGCACGCTGGAGTAGTGCCCGGGGGCGTCGAGCCCGTGCGCGTTGGCGAAGTGCGTGTGGGCGAGGCCCAGCTCCCGGGCGCGGGCGTTCATGTCGGAGACGAAGGCCTGCTGCGAGCCCCCGACCCCCTCGGCCAGGGTGACGGCGGCGTCGTTCCCGCTCGCCACGAGGAGCGCGATGAGCAGCTGCCGCACGCTCAGTCGCTCGCCGGTCTCGAGGCGGCCGGAGGAGCCCTCGATCACGGCCGACGCCGGCACCGTCAGCTCGTCGTCCAGGTTCGCCCGCTCCAGCACGATCAGGGCCGTCATGATCTTCGTGGTGCTGGCCATCGGGAGCTCCCGATCGGCCGCCTTCCGCGCAAGCGTCTCACCCGTCCCCTGGTCGACCACGACGTAGGCCGCCGCATCGACCGCCGGCGGGCCGGCCCCCCGCAGGGGCGCGGCGCCGAGCAGAAGGGCGATGGCTACGAATACCGCGAGGCGGACCGCCGGATTGGTGGCCGGAGCCCCCGCGTGGCGCCATCGGTGAGGGACGGGCCGGCCGGGGCCGACCCGTCCCCCCCGACTCAGGTCATGGTCACGCGGCTCCGGATGGCGGCCTCGATCTCCGGGGTAATGGCCTCCGGCCCCCCGTGGTGATCGTGATCGTGGGCCGCCGCCCTCTTGATGACGGCCTCCGCGGTCTCCTCGGAGAAGGTCTCGTTGCAGGTTGCGCAGTGATACTCGGCAGGCATGATTGTCCCCTTTGTCGCCAACCTTCGGCGGACGCCGAGCGGCCGCCCGCCGGGATCCTATGCCCCAGGGGGCCGGAATCACCATCCCCCGGAGGTCGCCCAGAGCGTCTCGCGCAGTGCCTCGGCGGCCCGGCGCGGGCTCTCGGCGAAGATGATCGAGCGGCTGGCCGCCACCAGCGCCCCGGCGCGGGTCCCGCCGAATGCCGGCGCGAGCCGGCCGGGGTCGCCCCCCTGGGCGCCCACGCCGGGAACCAGCAGGATCTGCTGGGGCATCAGCTCGCGCAGGGCCGTCATCCGCTCCGGAGCAACGGTCGCGCCCACGACGGCGCCGAGGCAGGAGAGGCCGGACTCGTCGACGGACGGAGCCCCCCATTCCGCCACCCGGCGCGCCACCTCCTCGTGCCACAGGCCTCCTGCCGCGAGCGGCAGGTCCTGAAGCTCGGCCGCGCCGGGATTGGACGTGCGCACCAGCGCGAAGAGGCCCCGGCCGCCCGACGCGGCGGCGTCCAGGAAGGGCTGCATCGCGTCGCTCCCGAGCAACGGGTTGACCGTGAGCGCGTCGATCGGGGGCCGCAGGAACGCCTCGGCGTAGGCCCGGTTGGTGACGTCGAAGTCCCCCCGCTTGGCATCGGCGATCACCAGCAGGCCCGCGTCGGCGGCCGATGTCGCGACCCGCTCGAACGCCTCCCAGCCCGCCGCGCCGAAGCGCTCGAACGAGGCGAGCTGGAGCTTCGCCGCCACGCACGCCGGCCCCGCCGCCGCGATGGCACGGCGGCAGAACGCGCGCGCGCCGTCGGCACCGCCCGGAACCCGGGCGGGGTCGGGGTCGAGGCCGAGGACCACCTGGCTCGCGCGGGCGTCCACGGCCTCGGCGACGCGGGCGCCGAAGCTCACAGGAGAGCCGCCCGCCAGAGGGGCAGGGTCAGGGTGGACAGGACCGTGGTCACCACCACGGCCGCCGCCAGGACGTCGGCCCGCAGGCCCGATCGAGCACCGATCACGAGCGACATCATCGCGGTTGGCATGGCCGCCATGATGACGACCGAGTGCAGCACGTCCCCCTCGAACTGGAAGGCCGTGGCCACCGCGAGGCCGATCAGGCCCGCCACGCCCAGCCGCATGACCACGGAATAGCTCACCTCGCCCCACAGCTGCGGGAGGCCGCGCAACTCGATCATCAGCCCGGTGTAGAGCATGGTGAGCGGCAGGACCGCCGCGGCCAGGAGCTCGAGCGGGCGCTCGACCAGCAGCGGGAGGTCGCCGACCCCGGCGAGGTTGACCACCACACCGGCCGCGAGGGCCCAGTTGGGCGGCAGCAGCAGCGCCCGGCCGAGCTGTCTCAGCGAGGGGCGTGGAGCCCCCGGGGCGCGACCGTAGGAGCTCGCCACCGCGACGGTCGACGTCCAGGTGATGAGGGCGGTGGCGGCGTCGTACATGACCGCCGCCGCCAGCGAGAAGCCGGCCCCCGAGGCCGCGATCAGGGGAAGCCCGAAGAACCCGGTGTTGCCGACGGCGACCGCGAGGATGAGCGCGCCTCCGCGGGGGGCCTCCATGCCCCACACCTGCGTGGAGGTCCATCCGATGCCGAGCAGCACGAAGTGCACCAGGATGGCCGCCACGGGCACCAGGAGCAGCGTTCGCTGCAGATCGGCCCGCGCGATGATCAGGAACACCAGCGGCGGCAGCGCCACGTAGATGACGATGCGCACCAGGGCCGGGCCGTCCTCGCGAGAAAGCACGCGCCAATGGCGGGCCAGGGCGCCCGCCAGGATGATGACGAGGGCCCCGAAGGCGGTCTCGGTCAGGGCCTCGCTCCGAGGGTCACGGAGCGAGCGTAGCGAGCGCCCCCAGCCGTCGGCGCCACGGTACAGTTCCCGCGTGCCGTCCCAGAACCCGACCACCAGTGCCCCCGCCGCATCGGGGCCGGCGGTCGCCGCCGAGGGGGGGTGGGGCGGACCCTACGAGCCGCGCTACCGGCCCATCGAGAGCTACGGCCTGATCGGCGACCTGCGCACCGCGGCGCTGGTGGGGGTGGACGGGTCGATCGACTGGTTCTGCCCCCGGCGGTTCGACGCCCCAAGCGTCTTCGCCTCCATCCTCGACGCCGACAAGGGCGGCTCGTTCCGCATCGCCCCCACGGCCGCGGTGCCGAGCAAGCAGATGTACCTGCCCGACACCGCGGTGCTCGTGACGCGCTTCTACAGCGACCAGGGGGTCGGCGAGCTGACCGACACGATGCCCCTGCGGCTCGAGCCCTGCGCGCTCCTGCGCCGGGTCGACGTGGTGCGCGGCGAGGTCGAGTTCCGCATGTCGTGCCGCCCCGCCTTCGACTACGCACGGGCCGGCCACCGCGTGGATCTGTCCGGTGACCGCGTGGCGCGCTTCACGCCCGACCGGGGGAACCCGGCCGAGCTACGCGCCAGCGTGCCCCTGCAGATCGAGGGGCCGGCCGTCGAGTCCCGGTTCCGGCTGCGAGCGGGCGAGAGCGCCTGGTTCGCCTGGCAGGCGACGGAGGGCGGCGAGCGCTGGACGGGCGAGTCGGTGGGGCGCGTGATCGACGAGACCCGTGAGCACTGGCGCAGGTGGTTGCTGGGCACCCACTACCGGGGGCGCTGGCGCGAGATGGTCCAGCGGTCGGCCCTGACGCTGAAGCTCTGCACCTACGAGCCCACGGGCGCCATGGTCGCCGCCCCCACCTGCAGCCTCCCCGAGACCCTCGGCGGCGCGCGCAACTGGGACTACCGCTACGCGTGGCTGCGGGACTCCGCCTTCACGGCCTTCGCCTTCCAGCGGCTGGGGTACAACCACGAGGCGACCCAGTTCGCGGAGTGGCTGGGGCAGCGGCTCATCGAGACCGACCCCGACGATCCGCAGCTGCAGATCGTCTACGGGGTGGACGGGGAGTCCGACCTCACCGAGCACGAGCTGGGCCACCTGGAGGGGTATCGCGGATCGCGGCCGGTGCGGATCGGCAACGGGGCCCACGACCAGCTCCAGCTCGACGTCTACGGCGAGCTGATGGACGCGGTCTACCTCTCCAACAAGAACGAGCCGATCAGCTGGGAGCTGTGGCACAACCTGCGCCGAGTCCTCGACTGGCTGGGCGACAACTGGCAGCAGCCCGACGAGGGCATCTGGGAGGTGCGCGGGGGCCGGCGCGACTTCGTCTACTCGCGCCTCATGTGCTGGGTGGCGTTCGAGCGCGCGATGCGCATGCAGGCCCAGCGCGGCCTGCCCGGCGACACCGTCAAGTGGCGCACCTCGCGGGACGCCATCTACGAGGAGATCATGACGCGCGGGTGGAGCCCGGAGCGCCAGTCCTTCGTGCAGTACTACGGCGGCGACATCCTCGACGCCAGCAACCTGCTGATGCCGCTCGTCAAGTTCATCGGGCCGCGGGACCCGCGCATGCTCTCCACCCTCGACGCGATCGACCACGAGCTCGTGTCCGACAGCCTCGTGTACCGCTACGACCCGAGGACCGCCTCGGACGACGGCCTGGGCGGCGAGGCGGAGGGGTCCTTCTCGCTTTGCTCGTTCTGGCTGGTGGAGTGCCTCACGCGCGCCGGCCGCCTCGACGAGGCGCGCCTGGTGTTCGAGAAGATGCTCACCTACGCGAGCGGGCTGGGGCTGTACGCCGAGCAGGTGAGCGACACCGGCGACGCCCTGGGGAACTACCCCCAGGCGTTCACCCACCTCGGGCTGATCTCGGCCGCCTGGGACCTGAACCGGGCCCTCGGCGAGGACTGAAGCGCGGTGCCTCCGGGTCAGGCGCCGGCGGCGACCTCCCGCTCGGCGAGCGCCACCAGCCGCGTCAGCGAGGCGTGGATCTCGGCCCGCTGCTCGTCGATGCGGTCGGCGTCACGCTCGGGCAGCTCCACCCGCACGCTCACCGCGCAGCCGTCGGGATGCGGCTCCAGCCGCCACTCCTGGATCACGTCGAACTTCAGGCACGAGATCGTGACCGCCCCGTCCCCGGAGCGCGTCACCGCGGTGGGGTAGGCGAAGTCGGGCCACCCGCTCTTGTAGCGGGTCACCTCCTCCCCCTCGCCCTCCACCCGCTCGGTGCCCTCCCACCACTCCGGGAAGCGCGCGGGGTCGTGAAGGATCTTGAAGACCTCCACCGCGGGCGCATGGCAGATCGCGTGCCGCTGGAAGTCGGGCATCTCACGCTCCTTCGGTGGTCACCATCGCCAGCCCCATCCGGTCGGCCGCCAGGCGCTCGAGCTCCCGCTCGGGCTCGACCAGCCCGGCCACCGGGGGCCGGCCCAGGTCGACGAGGATGGCCGTGTAGGCCTCGCCGGGCGCCAGCGCCCCCGCCATCCGCCGCCACGCGCGCTCGGCGTCGTCCAGGTGGCGTGCGGCCCGGTCGGGCTCGCCCCGCGCGGCGGCGATGAGCCCCTGCACGCGGCTGATGCGGGGCACGAGGGCCTCGGGCATGTCGGCCGGCCCCACGGGCTCGAACGGGACCCGCCCCACCTCGTCCTCGGCCGCGGCGGGGTCGCCGGCGCCGACCAGGGCCTCGGCCAGCAGCAGCCGGGCCAGGGCGCGCGGGAGGCCGTCCCCTCCCACCTCGAGCGCCGACCGCAGGCGCACGGCCGCCCGGCCGGGCGAGCCGGCCGCCAGCAGGATCTCTCCCAGGTCGAGCAACGCCAGGCCCTCCTCGCGGGGGGCGCCGGCGGCCGCCCGCGCCGCGTTCTCCTCCGCGGCGGCGACCGCCGCGTCGTGGCGTCCGAGGCGCGAGAGCGCGTGGGCGCGGGCCGCCCGCAGCTGGGACTCGAGCGCGCGCCCCGGCCACGGGAAGGTCGCGAGACGGTCGCAGAGCACGATCACGTGCTCCACGTCGCCCGCGCACGCGGCGGCCGCCGCGCCGGTGAGCAGGCCGAGGGCGGCGATGTCGGGGCGTCCCGCCAGCCGCGCGAGGTCGGCGGCGCGCTCAGACACCCGGCCCGCCCCGGCGAGGTCCCCGGCCCGCAGGAGCGCCGTGCCGCGCGCGTGCTCCAGCTCGGCCTCGAGCGCCCGGTCCCCCATGGCCTCGGGGATGCTCCGCATGGCCTCGATCAACCGCGGCACCTCGTCGGGATCGCCCGCGACCGACTCCGACCAGGCGGTGCTCGAGAGCGCCAGCAGCCGTGCCTCGGGCGCCCTCACGCCGGCGAGGTCGATCAGCTCGAGCGCGCGACGGCCGGCCGCGAGTGCGTCGGCCGGATAGCAGAGCGTGGTGTGCAGCCAGCGACTGCGGAAGGCGTGGGCCAGCGCGAGGCGGCCCGCGTCCCGGGCCCCCCCGAGCAGCCGCTCGGCCCCGCCGAAGGCCTCGTCCATCGCGGGGCGGTCGGCGCGCCAGGAGTGGACCTCGGCCAGCGCCAGCCAGAGGTCCCCGGCCTCGCGGGGGTCGTCGCCGGCCAGCGACACCGCCTCGGTCAAGTAGGCCGCCGCCTCCTCGAGCGCTCCGAGCACCCGCGCGTCCTGGGCCGCGGCCGCCAGATAGCGCCGCGCGGCCTCCGGCTCGTCGGCCAGGCGGTAGTGGCGCGCCACCTCGGCGGCGCGGCGGCCGGGGCGCCGGCCGAGCGCCTCGCCCAGGCGCCGGTGCGCCTGCGCCCGGTGGGCGGGGGTCAGCTCCGCGTAGCAGGCCTCGCGGATCAGCTCGTGCCCGAAGCGCACGCGGCGGCCGTCGTCCTCCACGAGCAGGCCGGCGGCCAGGGCGGCGTCGAGCGCGTCCGGCAGCTCCTCGGGTCCGACGAGCGCCGCGGCCTCCGCCGGCTCGAGCGGGCGGCCCGCGGCCGCGGCGAGGTCGAGCAGGGAGCGGGCGGCCGGCTCCATGCGACCCAGCGAGCCCCGGATCGCCCCGCGCACGCCCTCGGCGGGCTCGCGGCCGGCGGCGGCGGCGCGCGCCCCCTCGCGCGCGAGGAAGGGGCTCCCCTGCGCCCCCGCCGCGACGCGCCGCGCCGTCTCGGGTGCCAGGCCGGGCGCCGTCGCGCCAACGAGCGCCTCGGTCTCGGTCTCGGACAGGCCCTCGAGGGAGACCTCCAGCCGCAGGAGCCCGCGCGATCGCACCGCGTCGAGGGCGAGGTCGAGGTCGAGGTTGGCCGGGGCCGGGCGACGGGTCACGACCAGCAAAGCCGGCAGTCCGCTGAGGCGCCGGCCCAGGTGGGCGAGCAGCGCGGCGCTGGCCGGATCGGCGCGGTGAAGGTCCTCGAGCGCCACCAGCACCGGTGCCTCGCGGGCGCACCAGGCGACCAGCTCGACCACCGCCTCGAAGAGGCCCACGCGCTCGAGCTCGGGCACCGCCGAGGGCTCTCGCGGGGTGCGGCCCCACAGCGGCTCGACGGCCGGGCAGAGGCGCGCGAGATCCGCGGGCCAGATCGCCTCGGGCGGCGGGGAGGTCTCGCGCACCAGCTCACGCACCGCCTCGGACCACGGGGTGAGCGGCGGCGCCCCGTCGAGCTCGAGCGCGCCCCCGAGGGCGGATCGCCCGCCGCCGGCCCGGGCCCGGCGCGCCAGCTCCCCGACGAGCCGGGACTTGCCGATCCCGGCGGCCCCGACGACCACCACCACCCCGCCCAGCCCCGCGGCGGCCCGCGCCCAGGCCGCCTCCAGCGCCGCGATCTCGCGCGCGCGGCCCACGAGGGGATCGGCGCGGCGGGGCGGCGGCCGCGCGGGCCGGGGCGGGTCCCGCGGCGGGGCCGCGTCCTCGGCGCGCAGCGATGCCGCGAGCTCGCGGGTCTCGCGCGAGGGGACGATGCCGACCTCGGCCGCCAGCACCGCCCGCAGGCGACGATAGGCGCCCAGCGCCTGCGCGCGCTCGCCGGAGGCGTCGAGCCGGCGCATGAGGTCGCGGTGGGTGGCCTCGCGGAGCCGATCCTGCTCCAGCGCCGCCCGCGTCCACCGGACCGCGGCGGGCAGGTCCCCCGCATC
>JAXIPH010000135.1:0-5437 GCA_045403035.1 Thermoleophilia bacterium
CCGGGGGGGTGGCCGGCTGGCGGATCACCGTGCGCCACGACGGCCCGCGGGCCGCGGTGCTCGACGCCCTCGCCCGCACCGGCGCCGCGTTCCTGCGAACCCGCCCCGAGCAGCTCGAGGAGGCGATCGAGCTCGGTTGGCTGCCCGGGGTGTCGACGCGCGTCTCGGTCGTGGTCGGCTCGCTCACCGAGGCCCTCGACGCGATCGCGGCCGGGGCGGTCGACCTGGTGGTGGGCGACTGGGACCCCGACGCGGTGGCCGCGCTGCGCGAGGCCCTCTCCCCGCGCGCCCTCGTCGAGCGCACGGCCCTCCCGCCCGGGATCGAGATCGACGACGCGCGGGAGGTCCTGGCGCGACCCCTCTTCACCGCCTGGCTCGGACAGGTGGACGGCTCGGGCGCGGCGCGGCCGCGCACCACCTGGGCGCCGGGGGTCGACGAGGCGCCCCCGGTCCCGGCGGGGCGCCTGTCGGCCGAGTGGGAGGACGCGGCCTGGCGCGAGGCGGACCCCGAGGAGGGCCTCGGGCGGATCGACCCGGACCTCGCGCGGATCCTCGAGCGCTCGCTGGACGGCACCCCGCCGCGGGTGTCGGAGATCGAGCGGCTCTTCCGCGCGCGCGGGCCGGAGGTCGAGGCGATCGCCCGAGTCGCCGACACCCTGCGCGAGCGGCGCTGCGGCGAGACCGTCACCTACGTCATCAACCGCAACATCAACTACACCAACCAGTGCTACTTCCGCTGCGGCTTCTGCGGCTTCTCGCGCGGCCCCAAGAGCCTCAACCTGCGCGGCGACCCCTACATCCTGAACGTGCACGAGGTCGTGCACCGCTCGGTGGAGGCCTGGGAGCGCGGCGCCACCGAGGTCTGCCTGCAGGGCGGCATCCACCCGGACTTCACCGGCGACTTCTACGTGTCGGTGCTGCAGGGCATCAAGGAGCGCCTGCCCGAGATGCACGTCCACGGCTTCACGCCGCTCGAGGTCTGGCAGGGCGCCCACACCCTCGGGGTGAGCGTGCGCGAGTTCCTCACCCGCCTGCGCGACGCCGGCCTCGGCACCCTGCCCGGCACGGCCGCTGAGATCCTCGACGACCGCGTGCGCCTGCATCTGTGCCCCGACAAGGTGCGCACGTCCGAGTGGGCCGAGGTGATGATCACCGCCCACGAGCTCGGCCTGAGGGCCACCACGACGATCATGTTCGGCCACATCGACGGGCCGAGGGCATGGGCCAACCACCTCGAGGTGCTACGCCAGATCCAGCGGCGCACGGGCGGGTTCACCGAGTTCGTGCCGCTCCCCTTCGTGCACATGGCCTCGCCGATCTTCCTGCAGGGCAAGGCCCGCCCCGGGCCGACCTGGGACGAGGTGGTGCTGGTGCACGCCGTCGGCCGGATCGCCCTCGACGGGCTCATCGACAACATCCAGGCCTCGTGGGTGAAGCTGGGCCTGGCCGGCGGGGCGCGCCTGCTCGGTGCCGGCTGCAACGACCTCGGCGGGACGCTCATGGACGAGAACATCTCGCGCGCCTCGGGGGCCTCCCACGGCCAGCTTGCCACCCCCGAGGAGCTGGAGGCGGCCATCCGCTCGGCCGGGCGCGTCCCCGCTCGGCGCAACACGGTCTACGACCTCCTGGGGACCGCCGCCTAGGAGTCGGCCGCGTCCTCGGCGGCGGCGCGCTTGCGCTCCTGGAGCGCGTGGAGCATCTCCTCGACGCGGCTGAACTTCAGCCGCGGCCGGCCGCCCGAGGCCGCGCCGCGCTCCTGCTCGAGCAGGTCGATGAGCTGCCAGTCCTCGTAGGAGACGAAGTCGCGGCGGCGCTCGCCGAGGAGGCGCTCGAGCACCTCGCGCGCGGGCACGTCCTCCTTGTGCAGGTTCCCGGCGGCCAGGTCGGCCAGCAGCATCTGCACGGTCTCCTGGGAGTCCGGCTTGTTGGTGCCGATGATCCCGCGCGGGCCGCGCTTGATCCATCCGACCACGTACTCGCCCTCGATCGGGGATCCGGTGCGCGGGTCGATGATGCGCCCCGCCTCATTGGGGATGACACCGGCCATCGCGTCGAAGGGGATGCCGGGGAGCGGCACCCCCTGATAGCCGATGGCCCGGAAGACCAGGCCCACCGGCAGGGTCGTCGTCCGCTCGGTCGGCCGCGATCGCAGCTGCCCGTCCTCGCTCTCGTAGAGCTCGTTGTGGACCACCGTGAGCCCCTCGACCCGCTCGCGGCCGAGGATCTCCACCGGCGAGACCAGGAAGTGCAGGACGATCCGGGTGGGGGCGCCGACGACGGGGCGGGCCGCGTACCCGCGCAGGAGCTCGAGGTTGCGATCGCGGATGCGCTCGGGCGAGCGGGCGATGTGCGCCTCGGTGAGCGCACCGAGCTCGAGGTCGGCCGGGTCGACGATCACGTCCGTGTCGGGCAGCTCACCGAGCTCCTTCAGCTCCTTGTTGGTGAACGCGGCCTGGGCCGGCCCACGCCGTCCGAGGACGTGGATCTCCCGGATCTCGCTCTCGCCCAGGGCGTCGAGGGCGTGCTCGGCGATGTCGGTGCCCGCCAGCATCTCCCGGGTGCTCGCGAGGATGCGGGCCAGGTCCATCGCCACGTTGCCGTTGCCGACCACGGCCGCCCTCTCCACCGACAGGTCGAAGCCGAGGTGGCGGAAATCGGGGTGGGCGTTGTACCAGCCCACGAACTCGGTGGCCGAGTGGCTGCCGGGCAGGTGCTCGCGCGGGATGCCCATGCGCCGGTCGGTGCGCGCCCCGACCGCGTAGATGATCGCGTGGTAGTAGGCCGACAGGTCCGCGTGGGTGAGGTCGCGCCCCATCTCCACGTTCCCGTAGAAGCGGAACTCGGGGTGGGCGGCGATCTTGTCGTAGACCCGGGTCACCGACTTGATCTTCGGGTGATCCGGCGCCACCCCGCCGCGCACCAGGCCGAACGGCGTCGGTAGGCGGTCGTACATGTCGACCTGGACCTCCAGGCCGTCCTGGTCCTGCAGGTGCTCGGCGGCGTAGAAGCCCGAGGGGCCCGAGCCGATCACCGCCACTCTCAAGGGGTGCTCCGGCGTGCCGAGCTGCATCGTCCTCCTCGAGGGCTTGGCGGGACGCGGCAGCAGCTTATCCCGCGTGCGCGGGCGCACCGGGGGACCGATCAAGTGCGAAACAGGTCATGCTCGCGGTCGCGCAGCAGCGCCCGGGCGCCGCCGGGCGAGGGACGGGTGACCACGCCCGAGGCCACGACCGCCGGGGTCCCCGATCCCTTGCCCTGATAGATCCCCGCCGCGGCGGCCAGCTCGTCGGCGATCGCCTGATCGGTCGCGACCAGCACCCGGCCGCCGCGGTCGCGCTCGCCGCGGTGGTCGATGATCGGCTCGATCCCCGCGACCCCGATCGCCACGTTGACCAGGCCGCGCCGGAAGGCGCGCCCGTGGGTGTCGGTCACCACGACCCCCACCCTCCCCCCCACCGCTGCCGCCATGCGGGCCTGGATCCGGCGCGCCGAGGCGTCGGAGTCGGCCGGCAGCAGGATCACCGTGCCGTCGGGTGCGTTCGAGGAGTCGATCCCCGCGTTGGCGCAGACGAAGCCGTGGCGGGTCTCGCAGATCACGGTGCCCCCGCGCCGGCGCACGATCCGCACGCTCTCGGAGAGGATCAGCTCACACAGAGCCGCGTCCTTGCCGGTCTCCTGCGCGAGGGCCCGGGCGGCGGGGCCCGGGCGGACCGACGCCAGCTCCACGATCCGGCCCTCGGCCTTGCTCACCACCTTCTGGGCCACCATCACCACGTCGCCCGGGCGCACCCCCTCGGCCGCCGCGCGCTCGCAGAGCATCCCGGCCAGGTCGTCGCCGGGGCGCACCTCGGGCAGCGCCGACAGCGGCCAGAGCCTCAGAGGGCGCTCCCCGCTCCGGCGCGGGCGCTCGCGCGCTCGAAGGCCGTACGGGTGGCGCAGGGAAGGCCCGAGGCCATCAGGGCGAGGAGGTCGGCGGGGAGGTCGATGTCGAGGGCGAGGCCCGGAAGCTCACGGGTGAGCGCCACCAGGCCGGCCCGGCGCGCACGCGCGAGGTGGCGGGCGCGCGAGTCGGGACCGAGGGCCGGGCGCATCGCGCTCGGCGGGCGCAGCAGCATCGCGTTGGTGCCCGTCCCGTCGCGCGAGGGCACCAGCAGGACCGAGCCCGAGGGCCCGGCGGCGGCGAGGGCCGCCTCGATCTCGCCCGCGCTCGCGAGGGGCAGGTCGGCCGTGAGGACGAGCGCCGCCTCGGCACCGGACCGGGCCGCCTCGGCGAGGCCAATCTCGACCGCCGCGTTCATCCCCCGGGGCGGATCGTGGTCGGGGATGACCCGCGCCCCCTGGGCGGCGGCCCGGGCGCCGGCCCCGGGGTCGGCGGTCACCACCAGGACCTCGACCAGGCCGTGCGCCGCCGCGCAGGCGCCGAGCACGTCCGCCAGCATGGCCGCCTGCAGCTCGCGGCGCGTGCGGGCGCCGAGCATTCCCGCCAGGCGCCGCAGGGCCACGCCCGAGGGCTTGACCGGCACCACCACCGTGGTGGGCGGGGGGCCGCTCACCCGAGCGCCGCGAGCGTCGTGGCGGCCAGCCGCGCGCGCGCCGGCCGGTCGGGCATCAGTGCATCGGTGAGCACCGGCCGCACACCGAGGGCCGCGATCTGCGGGGCCTCGGCCTCGTCGCGGGAGTCGATCACGAAGGTGGCCGCCACGTCGCGGTAGATGCGCGCCATCTGGGTGGCCGAGCATTCCGGGTAGCCGGCGCCCGCCAGGAAGCGATCGGCCGGGCCCTCGACCGGGCGCCCGCCGACGATCGGGCTGACGGCCACGCAGTCCTCGCGCCGCTCCGCGAGCGCGGCCCGCACCCCGGGGATCGCCAGGATGGTCCCGATGGACACCACCGGGCTCGAGGGGACGATCACGATCCGCTCGGCCTCGGCGATCGACTCGACCACGCCCGGCGCCGGACGGGCCTCGGCGATCCCGTCGAGCTCGATCCGCTCGATCGGCTCGGCGGCGCCGTGCTTGACCAGGTACTCCTGGAAGCTGCGCACCCCCGCCGGAGTGGTGATGCGCGTGCGCACCGGATCGTCGGTCATCGGGATGATCCGCGCCTCGACCCCGAGCCGCGCCGCGATCTCGGCGGTCACCTCACTGAGACGCGCACCCTCGGCCAGGCGCAGCGTGCGGTGCAGGTGGGTGGCGAGGTCGCGATCGCCGAGCCCGAACCAGGCGTCCTGGCCGTAGGTCGCGAGGCCCTCCAGGCAGCGGAAGGTGTCGTCGCGGTACCCCCACCCGCGCTCGGCCACCACGCCGGCGAGGACGTAGGTGCAGATGTCGAGATCCGGGCACACGCGCAGGCCGTAGAAGTCGGCGTCGTCGCCGGTGTTGCCCACCACCACCAGGCCCGCCTGGCCGTGGACCTGGGCCAGACCGTCCACCATCTT
>JAXIPH010000154.1:0-12177 GCA_045403035.1 Thermoleophilia bacterium
CGCGGCCACCGCAAGTGCCGGGCCGATCACGGCGAGAACCGGTAGCCCACGCCCCAGACGGTCTCGACCTGGCGCGGGTGCGAGGGGTCGTCCTCGATCTTCTCGCGCAGACGGCGGATGTGGACCGTGACCGTCCCGGTGTCGAACGCCGCCTCATAACCCCAGACCCGGTCCATGAGCTGGGCCCGGGAGAAGACCAGCCGCGGGTTGCTCGCCAGGAAGACGAGCAGGTCGAACTCCTTCACCGTCAGCCGCAGCGGCACGCCGCCGCGCGTGACCTCGCGGGCCCCGGTGTCGATCTCGAGGTGACCGGCGCTGATGCGCGCCGCCCCGGCGCGTTCCGGGGCGCGGCGCAGGACGCTGCGCACCCGCGCCACCAGCTCTCGCGGCGAGAAGGGCTTGGTCACGTAGTCGTCGGCACCGAGGTCGAGGCCGATGATGCGGTCTGCCTCCTCGCCGCGCGCGGTGAGCATGATGACCGGGGTGTCCAAGCGCCCGCGGATGATGCGGCAGAGCTCGAGTCCGCCGATGCCCGGCAGCATCAGGTCAAGCACGATCAGGCCCGGTTCGGATCTCTCGATCAACTCGAGCGCGGTCCAGCCGTCGGCGGCCTCGAGGGTCGGGTGCCCCTCCTGGCGGAGGTAGCTCGCGACCACCTGGCGGACGATCGGCTCGTCGTCCACGACCAGCACCGTCGCCTTCTGCTCGATCCCCATCCGGCCACCATGATGCCGCGCCCTGCTTTCGACAACCTCACGGGCCCTGAACGGCTCGCGGCGCGCCTCCGCAGCGGGGCCCCTCGCGGGAGAGGGTCGCTCACCGATCGACGGCCGCCCTCCGTGCGTCCTGGGTCTCCGCCGCCCCTCGGCGAAAGGTCGCCGGCGTGAGGGCCCAGCGGCCCGCTCCCCAGAGGATCACCGCCGACAGCGCGACGATGAGGATCAGCGGAAGCCAGATGTCCTGCCCGCCGTCGACCCGCCCGGCCGTGACGAGCGCCCCGACCATGTCTCCCATGAGCACGAGCGCGGCCAGCCGTGGGACGACGCCCAGGAGGAGCATCAGGCCGCACGTCACCTCGACCACCCCGACGAGGACCGCCACCTCCCCCGCGGCGGCGCCGAACCCCCAGCGCTCGAAGCGCTCGGTGTAGGTATCGTGGTTCACGAACTTCCCCAGCCCGACCGGGATGAAGAGCGCGGCAAGGGCGACGCGCAGGACGAACGTGCCCCACAGCGGGCGCCCCGGATCGGCGAGTCGGGCGATGAGAGGGAGCATGGACCGCGACCCTAGCCTCGGAAGGTGACGAAGTCCTTACGCGCGCTCTCGCGCTGTCACACTCGGGCGTCGGTGGGAGTCGAATGGATCACCGGACCTGCCAGAAGGGGTGACCATGAGATCCGACACGAGGACCATCACGATCGACGCACGGCCCGAGGACACCTTCGCGATCGTCGCAGAGCCCAGCGCGCTGCCCCGGTGGGCGATCGGCTTCGCGAAGTCCGTTGCGCTCACCGACGACGGCTGGACAGTGGAGCTCGCCAGCGGGACTCGGGTACCGATCCGCTACGTCACGAGTCCCGAGCTCGGGGTTGTTGACTTCCACATCGCGCCCGCGCCGGGGGTCGAGACCGTCGCCCACGCCCGGATCCTCGCCAACGGAGACGGCACCGAGGTGGTCTTCACCCAGTTCCAGGGAGATGCCCCCGACGACGTCTTCGACGCCCAGGTCGAGGCGGTCATGCGCGAGCTCGTCGTCCTCAAAGCGCTCGCGGAGACGGAGTGCCCTCTGTGAAGACGCTGGACGACACCGATCTCGAGATGCTCGTGCGACGGGCGCAGGACGGGGATCGGCACGCGCTCGAGGACCTGGCCTCCGCCGTGAAGGACGGCTTCTACAACCTCGCGCTTCGGATGCTGTGGCATCCGCAGGACGCAGAGGACGCAACCCAGGAGATCCTGGTCAAGCTCCTCACCCGCCTCGGGAGCTTCCGCGGCGAGGCCGCGTTCACGACCTGGGCGTTCCGGGTTGCCGCGAACCACCTGATCACCACACGCCGGCGTCGCGCGGAACGACAGGAGCTCTCGTTCGACGCCTTCGCCGGAGACCTCATGGAGGACCTCGCAGATCCGCGCGACCACGGGGTCGACGAGCACCTGCTCGAGGAGGAGGTGAAGATCGGGTGCACCCAGGCAATGCTGCTGTGCCTCGATCGCGAGCACCGCCTCGCCTACATCCTTGGAGAGGTCTTCGAGATCAACTCCATTGAGGCCGCGTTCATCGCCGACACCACCCCAGCGGCCTTTCGCAAGCGCCTGCAACGATCGCGGCAACGGATCGCCTCGTTCATGCAGGGCAACTGCGGGATCGTGGACCCCGACAACGCCTGCCGGTGCCGTCGGCGGATCAACGCCGCAGTCGCACGGGGCAGGGTGGAGCCCGCGGCGTTGCACTTCGCGACACACCCACGGCGTGACCCCGAGGTGCGCCGAGGCGTCGGCGAGATGGATCGCCTCCATGACGCTGCCGCCGTCTTTCGAAGCCACCCTCAGTACGAGTCTCCCGCCGCGGTCGCCGAGGCCGTCAGGAACCTGCTTCGCTCGACCGACCTCCGGCTTCTCGCCGAACAGAACGAGTGACGCCTCGCGGACGCCGGTCGGGAACGGCTCGGGCTGGCGAGCAGCACCCGAGGCGCCCCACGGCCCCCTGAGGTGTCCGTCAGGCCTCGGGCATGAGGCGCTCTGCACCAAGCCCTGGTGGCGGCCCGAGACCGAGCCACCACCCAACCTGACCGTCAGCCCTCAGGGGCAATCACCGTGACGGCCACGCGCTGCACCGCGTTGTTCGCGTAGCCGCCGAGGTTCCACGTCGGCTCGTCGGGCTGGGAGTTCCCGGCCGCGTCCCGCGCTCGGCAGCGCAGCTCGTGGCCCCCCGGCGTCGCCTCCCAGTCAAAGCTCCAGCGGCACCACGCCCACCGGGAGTCGTCATCGCGCTCGAGACGACCCGCGCCCCAGGTCCGCCCGCCGTCGGTGGAGACCTCCACCGCCGAGATTGGGCCCCACCCCGACCACGCCCGGCCCTCAAGAAGGCAGGGGCCGGCGGTGAGGGTCCGGGACCGCGTCGGGAAGTCGGCGATCCCCGGCGGCGCGAGGAGGGCGCGCGGGAGCATGCGCGTGAGCGGAACGCCGTCCTCGGACTCCTCCTGCCTCAGTCGGTACGACATGAGCTGCTGCATCCCGCCGAAGGGCCGGTCGAGCACCGTGATCCCCGCCAGCCATTTCACGTTCGTCATCCCGTACCAACCCGGTACCAGCAGGCGCAGCGGGAAGCCGTGTTGGGGCGGCAGCGGTTGGCCGTTGACCTCGTATGCCAGGAGGACCTCGTCGCGGAGTGCCTCGGCGAGGGGGAGGCTGCGCGCGAAGTCCTGCTCGACACCGTTCTCGGTCCCCCGGTCGAGCCCGGTGAAGACCACCTCGACGGCATCGTCCTCCACGCCACAGTCCTCGAGCAGCGGCCGCAGCAGCGCCCCTCGCCAGCGCGCCGTGCCCACCGCCTCGTCGAGCCACGGCTGGCTGAAGGCGCGCGGGGTGAACCCGATCCGGCCGTTGCCCGCGCACTCCATCGTGGCCGTGACCTCGATCGCGGGCCGCGCGCGAAGGTCCTCGAGGCTCAGGACGAGGGGGCGCGCGACCCTCCCCCCGATCGTGAGACGCCAGTCCACCGGGTCCACCGCGGGGATGTCGTAGTGGATGAGCAGATAGTGGAGCCCGACTGGGGTCACCGGGTAGCGCAGCGCCTCGAGCGGCATCCCGTGGTTGCGCGCCGCCAACTGCAGCTCCTCCAGACGGAGCGGCTCCATGTGCGGACGCTACATCCCCGGGCGCCGCGGCGGCCAGCCGCGGCACGCCGCCCCGAGCGGGTCGCACGGGAGTTCCGGAAATCGTCAGGGCCTCGTAAGACCGCCGCAAGAAGCCCGGCCTAGCGTCGGCCGACGACAGGGCGCTGCTCGACCCTTGCGCCCGGCCGACGCCCACATGAGGAGGACATCGTGACCGGAACCCTTCGACAGTATCTGCGCTGGGCCGTCGCCTCCGCGGTGGCGCTCGCCGCCCTGGCCGGCGCCGCCTCGGCGATGGCGACCTCGCCCGCCGCGAGCGTGTACACGCAGACCAACGACCCGGCGGGGAACCGCGTCCAGGTGCTCGAGCCGTCCCAGGGGGGCGCCCTCACGCCCACGCGCAGCTTCCCGACCGGGGGGCAGGGCTCCGGCGCCGGCCTCGGGAGCCAGGGGGCGGTCGTCATCGCCCCCCGGTGGCTGCTCGCCGTGAACGCCGGCAGCGACGAGCTCTCGCTGTTCCGGGTCCGCCGGCGGGGCCTGGCGCTCAGCGACGTCGTCCCCTCGGGCGGCGACCAGCCGATCAGCGTGACGAGCGACGGCAGGCGGGCCTATGTGCTCAACGCCGGCGGGCAGGCCGGCGTGGGCGGCTTCGACATCAGCGGCGACGGACGGCTGGTGCCGATCCTCGGATCGACCCAGCCGCTCAGCGCGCCGGCGGCCGGACCGGCCCAGATCGAGCGCTCGCCCGATGGCCGCACGCTGGTGGTGACCGAGAAGACCACCAATCGCATCGGCACCTACCCGGTCGCAGGGGACGGCACGGTCGGGGCGCCGACCTTCACCACCTCCGCGGGCGAGACTCCGTTCGGGTTCGCGTTCGACGCCCGCGGCCGCCTGTTCGCGTCCGAGGCCTTCGGTGGCCGGCCGGGCGAGAGCGCGGTCTCGTCCTACGCCCTGCTCGCGGGCGGAGGCGTCGCCCCGATCAGCCCCGTCGTCCGGACCCATCAGACGGCCGCCTGCTGGGTCGTGCTGACAAAGGACGGACGCTTCGCCTACACGACCAACACGGGGAGCGACTCCGTGACGGGCTATCGCGTCGCCAAGGACGGCGCCATCGCGCTCCTGGACGCGGACGGGGTGACCGCCACCACCGGCGACGCGCCCACCGACATGGTGCTCGACCGCACCGGGCGGGTCCTCTACGTCCTCAATGGCGCCGAGGGATCCATCAGCGCCTTCACGGTGGGCACGGACGGGGGCCTCGCGGCCATCGGCACCGCGAGCGGCCTGCCGGCCGGCGCGGTGACGGGTCTCGCGGCCCGGTAGTGCGGCCCGGGGCGGGGTCTCTGGCCCCGCCCCACCCGTGCAGGCCGCGTCGAAGCCCCTCGCACCACTGCTTCAGCGGTGCTCGGGGTTCGGGTAGTCGAAGCGGCAGCCCGCGTCCCACTCGGAGCGCTGGTTGCCGTGCGCGGGGATCCCGCCGACGTCCTTCAGTATCCGGGCGAGGTGGAGCAGGTTCCAGGTGAGGAACGCGGTGTTCCGGTTCGTGAAGTCGTTGGCCGGCCCGCCCGAGTCGGGGTCCAGGTAGCTCGGCCCGGGGCCCGCCGCTCCCAGCCAGCCAGAGTCGGCCTGCGGCGGTATCGCGAACCCGAGGTGCTGCAGCGAGTAGAGGATGTTCATCGCGCAGTGCTTCGCCCCGTCCTCGTTGCCGGTGATGATGCAGCCGCCCACGCGGCCGTAGTACGCGTACTGACCGCGGTCGTTCAGAAGGTGGCTGTTGCCGTAGAGGCGCTCGATCACGCGGGTGCAGACGGAGGACTTCTCGCCGAGCCAGATGGGAGAGGTGATCACCAGCATGTCCGCGGCGAGGACCCGCTCAAAGATGGCCGGCCAGTCGTCGCGCTCCCAGCCGTGCTCGGTCATGTCCGGATAGACGCCGGTGGCGATGTCGTGGTCCACCGCCCGGAACGTCTCCACCGCGACGCCGTTCCGCTCCATGACGGCGATTGACCGGTCCGCGAGCCCCTGGGTGTGGGACAGCTCCGGCGAGCGCTTCAGGGTGCAGTTGATGTAGACGGCCGTGAGGTCTGAGAAGTCCCAGCGCGACTCGTCGCTGAGCCTCTCCTCCATCGGGGTGAGCTCGGCCATTCGATCCCTTTCGGCTCAGACGAGGTCCGGGTCGCTCATCACCTCGACGAGCGACGGCCCGCGGTGGTCGAGGGCGCCGGCGAGGGCGTCGTCGAGCCCGCCCGCCTCCGTCACCCGCCACCCGCGCGCGCCGCAGAGCTCCGCGTAGTCGGCGAACCCGGGATTGTGGAGCGTGGTCTGCCACACGTCCCAGCGGCCGGCGCGCTGCTCCTTGGAGATCTTCCCGAGCTGCGAGTTGTTGAGCAGCACGTGCGTGATGTCCATCCCGTACCGGACGGCGGTCGTGAGTTCCGCGAGGTACTGGCCGAACCCGCCGTCGCCGGTCACCGCGAGCACGCGCCTACCGGAGCCGTCGGCCTCGACGGCGGCCCACGCGCCCATCGCCGCTGGGTAGCCGAAGCCGATCGAGCCGAGGTAGCCGGACATCAGGATCGCCTGGCGCCGGCACTCGAAGTAGCGGCCGAAGCTGTACGTGTTGTTCCCGACGTCGACGGCGATCACCGCGTCGTCTGGCGCGTGCCGCGTGAGCGCCGCGAAGACAGCCGCCGAGCTCACGCCCCCTCCGCGGTCGTCGGCGAGCCGCCGCGCCTTCTCCGCGCGCCAGATCGACCAGCGCTCGGCCACGTCGGGCCGCTGGTCGTCGCCGGCGAGGCCGGGCGTCGCGGCAAGCAGGCGGGCGGTCACGCCGATGTCGCCCAGCATCGGGACCGTGACGGGTTGGAACCGCCCGAGCGCCATCGGGTCGCGGTCGACCTGAACGGTGTGCTTGTAGGGGGAGATGCCGGTGTGGTCCGCGAACGAGGCGCCGAGCACGACGAGGAGGTCCGACTCGTTCATCAGCCAGCTCGCGACCGGCGTACCGCTCCGGCCCAGCACGCCGCCCGCCAGCTCGTGCGCGTCGGAAATGAGGCCCTTTCCCTTGAACGTCGTCAGCACCGGCGCGCCAAGGGCCTCCGCGAGCCGGGTCACGTCCTCCATGTCGGGGCGCGCGCCGTGCCCGGCGATGATCACCGGGCGCCGCGCGGCGCGGAGCAGGTCTGTGGCCCGTTCCAGGACCGCCGCGTCCGGAGAGACCGAGAGCTTCGCGAGCCGGCCGGCCGGGCCGGCGGCCGCGGCGCCGGGGGCGGCGGCCAGCGTCTGAACCTCGTCTGGGAGGACGATGTGGCCGACGCCGGGACCGAGGAGCGCGTGCTTCAGGGCGAGCGACATCAGCTCGGCGTGGTCGGAGCCGGCGTGGGCGGTGCGGCTGAAGCGGGCGACGTCGCCGAAAGCGCCCGTCAGGTCGAGGTCCTGAAAGGCGCCCCGCCCGAGCACCTTGGACGGCACCTGCCCGGAGATGGCCAGCACCGGCGCGCGGTCGACCTTGGCGTCGTAAAGGCCGGTCAGGAGGTTCGTCGAGCCCGGACCGGCGATGGCCAGGCAGGCGGCGGGGCGCCCGGTGAGCTTGCCGTACGCCGACGCCGCGAACGACGCCGCGCCCTCGTGGCGGATCCCGATGAACTGCAGCCGGCCGGCCTCCTCCTGGCGCCGGATCGCGTCGGCGAAACCGAGGTTGGAGTGGCCAACCATGCCGAAGACGTGCGTGACGCCCCACTCGACCATCGTCTCGGCCATGACATCCGACACGGTTCGGACGTGCTCCGGCTCGGGGGCCAGGCCCACGTACACACCGTCCTCGCGCACCTCGACGGGAAAGCACGAGGGGGCGTCGGTGAAGGGGGCGGCGGCGCGCCCGTGAGCGGGTCGTAGTCGTACCCGTGCCACGGGCAACGCAGCAGGCCCTTCTCGATGGACCCCTCCCCGAGCGGGCCGCCCTGATGCGGGCAGCGGTTGTCCAGTGCCCCGTAGCGGCCGCTGACGCGGGTGAGCGCGATGGAGCTATGGCCGGCCTGGACTGTCGTCACGCGGCCGTCGGGCAGGGCGTTGAGGCCGGCCACCCGGTGCCAGACCAGGCTACCGGACCCGTTCATCGCTCACCGACCCTGCCGGCGCGAGCCGAGGTAGCACGCGGCGATCCCCATCGTGGCACCCGGACTGTGACGGCCATCCCGGTGTGAGTCCTCGTCCACGCCGTTTCGTTACACCCGAGCGCGGCCACCTGACCGTGGAGAGCGCCATCAGGTGGACCTGAGCGGGGGACCGCCCGCGTCCCCGGTTCACGGGCCGGGCGCCCGCGGGGGATGACGTGGAGGCGGACCCGGTGGGATGCTCCCGCGCGATGCGGGACGCCGACGAGCGCCACCTTCTCGACCGGCTTCGGGCCGGGGACGAGCGCACCTTCGAGGCGCTCGTCCGGCGGCACCATGCGGCCCTCACGCGGGTGGCGCGTGGCTTCGTGTCCACGGATGCCTCCGCGGAGGAGGTGGCCCAGGAGACCTGGCTCGCCGTCGTGACCGGAGTGGAGCGGTTCGAAGGACGCTCGTCCATCCGGACCTGGCTGTTCACGATCCTCGTCAATCGTGCGCGGACCCGTGGGAAGAGGGAGGCCCGCAGCGTGCCGTTCTCCTCTTTCGGCGAGCGCGCCGGGGGGGAGGACGGGCCGGTTGTCGACCCGGACCGGTTCCTCCCGCCGGAGGACCGCTGGGCGGGCCACTGGGCGCACCCGGCCGTGCCGTGGGCCAGGGCGCCCGAGCACCGCGCGATCGAGCGGGAGACGATGCGCGTCGTCCGCGAGGCGATGCACGGTCTGCCCAGGGCGCAGAGGGCCGTGATCGTTCTCCATGACGTGGAGGGCTGTGCTCCGGAGCAGGTCTGCGGCCTGCTGGGCGTCTCCGAGGCGAACCGACGCGTGCTGCTGCACCGGGGCCGCACGCGGGTGCGCGCCGCGCTCGAGCGCCACTTCGGGTCCGTCGCGTCCGTGTAACGGGTGCGCCGCGGCGCCAGACCTGTGAGCACCGACGCGGAGAAGGGGGGGACATGGAGATCTCGTTCACCGGCCTGGTGATCGTTGCCGCGGTGGCCTTCGCGTCGCCGCTCGTCCTCGGCCTGGTGCCACGCGTCCGCCTTCCCTCGGTGGTCCTCGAGATCGTCGCGGGGATCGTCATCGGCCCGGCGGTGCTCGGCTGGGTGGAGGTGGACGAGCCGATCGAGGTGCTATCGCTCTTCGGTCTCGCGTTCCTCCTCTTCCTTGCCGGCCTCGAGATCGAGTTCGACCATCTCCGCGGCCGCCCACTCAGGTTGGCCTCGGCCGGCTTCCTGGTCTCGTTCGTGATCGCGCTCGTGCTGGGCTTCGGGCTTCAGGCGGCGGGGCAGGTGGACGACGGATTGATCGTCGCGATCATCCTGTCGGCCACATCGCTCGGGGTGGTCGTCCCCGTGCTGAAGGACGCCGGAGAGGTGCGCTCCTCCTTCGGGCAGCTCGTCATCGCCGCCGCGTCGATCGCCGACTTCGCGACGGTCATCCTCCTGACGCTGTTCTTCTCCCGCGAGGCGAGCGGCACCGGCATGAAGATCTTGCTGCTGGGGGCGTTCGTGGTCGGCACAGTGGTGGCGATTGCGGGGCTGCTGCGGCTCGAGCACTCGATGCGGCTCTCTCAGGCGCTCGTGCGCCTTCAGGACACGACTGCGCAGATCCGGGTGCGCGGAGCGTTCCTCCTGCTCGCCGGCTTCGTGGCGCTGGCCGAGAATCTCGGGCTGGAGGTCATCCTCGGCGCCTTCACCGCCGGCGCAATCCTCTCGCTCGTCGACCGCGACGCGGTGATGAGCCACCCGCACCTCCGGACGAAGCTGGAAGGGGCGGGCTTCGGGTTCTTCATCCCGGTCTTCTTCGTCACCGTAGGGCTGCGTTTCGACCTGGACGCGCTCTCCGCCGATTTCTCGAGCATCGCCATGGTGCCGGTCTTCCTGGCCGGCCTGCTCGTCGTCCGGGCGCTCCCGGCCCTCTTCTATCGGCCGCTCATCGGCGGCCGCAGGACCGCCATCGCCGGGCTCCTCCAGGCGACCTCGCTTCCCTTCATCGTCGCGGCCTCGATGATCGGGGTCGAGATCGGCGTCATCAGCGCGGCAACGAGCGCCGCCCTGGTGGGCGCCGGGCTGCTCTCGGTGCTGATCTTCCCTCTGCTCGCGAGCACGCTGCTCGGCCGCACCGCGGGCCGGGAGCCCTCGGTGGCCGAGGCCTCCGCCCCAGGCGGTCGCGTACGCCCTGCAGAGCGTCGGCCGGATGCCGAGGGCGTTGGCGACCCGAACAGCCGCCAGCACGCCGGTGGGGAAGAGCGTGGAGAGGGTGACGTCGACGAACGCCGCATCGACGGTCCGGGTCGTGGAGAGGGACCAATCCCTCTGGACCAGTGACCCGATGATCTCGCCGTAGATGGCGAGGCTTCCGGTCCAGAGCCCGCCGGGGCCGCCAGCAGCACGAGCCGGGCGTCGAGGCCGAGCTCCAGCCAGGCGAGCCAGCATCCGCGTTTGCACCGTGCCTCCGCCGACGGCTCGCAGCGCGTTCGACCGTGACGCGCACCGCCGCCTGCAGGCGGTGCGGGCGTGCTTCGACCCCGACGGCGCTCCAGGCGAAGCACCCGAGTGCCCCCCGGGGGAGCCGATGCTCCAGGTCGCGGAATTTGACTCGCCCAGGAGCGCCGACGGAGACTCCGGCGGTCTTCGGCGGCAAGAAGCCGTGCAGCTCCCGAGCCGAGCCGTCGGGACGATCCGAGGCCATAGGAGAGTGATTCATGTCCCCGCGCCACCGTCTCGCCGGCATCGCCGCCCTCGCAGGGCTCGTGGGATTGTCGGCGCCCCTCCTCGGCGTCTCGTCCACGTCGACCGCTCCGAACCAGACAGGCCCACTCGTCATCGCCGTCGAGAGTCCCCAGACCGGTGTTCAGGCGTCCAACGGGCTCGACATGCTGCGCGGCGTTCGGTTGGCGGCCAAGCAGGTCAACGCACACGGTGGCGTGCTCGGCCGACCGGTCCAGATCTATGCAGCCGACGACAAGGGCGACAGCGCCGGTGCCAGACGACTCGCCCGCCGGGTGATCGCGAAGGGAATCGGCTTCGTGATCGGGCCCTACAACTCCTCGGTCGGCATCGAGAACCTGCCGCTCTATCGCCGTCACGCGGTGCTGCCGGTGTGGATGACCTCCAGCGACGAGACCAAGGGCGTGGGCGCGACCGTCCAGCCGATGAACAGCCAGATCGCTCCGATCGAGTCGCGCTACGCCGCCTCCATCGGGGCGAAGAGGGTCAGCATGCTGGTCGATGACACCTCCAACGGAGCCTTCACCGTCGGTATGGCGAATCGGCTCACGAGGGAACTCCGCAGGTCCGGCGCGACGGTGAGCAGGATTTCGATCAAGGAGATCGCCGCCCCGGACGGCTCGCGGGCGGTTCCCCAGGACTACTTCGCCGACAAGGTCGCCGAGGCGCTGGCGACCTCGCCCGACCTGATCTACGTCAGCAGCTACTTCCCCGAAGGGGTCGAGATCGCGGCCGCCCTGACCGCCGCCGGCGACTCGCCCAGATGTCTGATGGGCCTGGCCAACGTTGACAACGGCTTCCTCGCGAAGGCGACCCTCGGGCAGAGCCAGCGGTGCGTGTTCAGCGGCGTCGTGGCCGCCGGGCAGATGCCCTCTGCCAGGGGCTACGTGCGGCAGTACCGCCGGGCGTTCAACAAGCGGCCGGGCGTCTGGGGCTCGTTCACCTTCGACTCGGCCAGAATCCTCTTCGCCGCGATCGAGAGAGCCGGAAGCGATCGGTTCGGGCCGGTGGCGAGGGCGCTGCGGGCGACCGAGGGCTTCAGGGGGGCGACCGGCACGATCTCGATCAACCGGACCAACGGCTACCGCACGACGGTGCCGGTGAACATCCTCACCGTCAACGCCAACAAGAAATTCGAGATCGCCGGGTGAGGGGCGCAGCAGCCCGAATCGGACCCCCAGACCTACCTGAATGGGCCGGCGCGGATTCTAGCCGATCTGCTCGGCCAGCCCGATGAGGATGCCCTCAGGGCCTCGGACGTAACAGAGCCGATACTTATCCTCGTACTGCGCCAGTTCACCAACCAACTCGGCTCCGTGCGGGCGGAGCCGGGCGAGCGTATCGTCGATGTCCTCCACGGCGAACATGATGCGTAGGTAGCCGAGAGCGTTCACCGGGGCGTTCCGGTGATCGGCGACCGCAGGCGGCGTGAGAAATCGCGAGATCTCGAGCCGGCTGTGGCCGTCCGGCGTGCGCATCATGGCGATCTCGACGCGCATGT